>NZ_JAUBRM010000004.1:0-103321 GCF_036701905.1 Microcoleus sp. MON2_D5 | reverse complement strand
TGTTCTAACTCGGAGATTTGAGATTGAAGTTGATTTTGATTCTGGTTTGCTGTCTCGGCTTGACTTTGAATTTCCGACAGTTGAGAATAAACTTGCGAGCGTTCTGTGTTAGCAGTTTCTAGCTGAGATTCCAATTCCGAGCGACTTTGACGCACACTTTCTAGCTGAGCTTCTAAGCCGGATACTTGAGATTGAAGTTGAGTTTGATTTTGATTAGCTGTTTCGATTTGACTTTGCAATTCCGAAATTTGAGAAGTGAGCTGAGCTTCCAATTCAGAGCGACTTTGACGCACACTTTCTAACTGTTGTTCTAACTCGGAGATTTGAGATTGAAGTTGATTGTGATTCTGGTTTGCTGTCTCGGTTTGAGTTTGCAATTCCGAGATTTGAGAATAAAGTTGCGAACGTTCTGTGTTAGCAGTTTCTAGCTGAGCTTCCAATTCAGAACGAGTTTGACGCACACTTTCTAACTGATGTTCTAACTCGGAGATTTGAGATTGAAGTTGAGTTTGATTCTGATTGGCTGTCTCGATTTGAGCTGGGAATTCCGAGAGTTGAGAATAAAGGTGCGAACGTTCTGTGTTAGCAGTTTTTAGCTGAGATTCTAATTCAGAGCGATTTTGACGCACAGTTTCTAACTGATTTTCTAACTCGGATACTTGAGATTGAAGTTGAGCTTGATTCTGATTGGCTGTCTCGATTTGACTTTGCAATTGCGAGAGTTGAGAATAAAGGTGCGATCGTTCTCTGTTAGCACTTTCTAGCTGAGATTCTAATTCAGAGCGAGTTTGACGCACAGTTTCTAACTGATTTTCTAACTCGGATACTTGAGATGGAAGTTGAGCTTGATTCTGATTGGCTGTCTCGATTTGACTTTGCAATTGCGAGAGTTGAGAATAAAGGTGCGATCGTTCTGTGTTAGCACTTTCTAGCTGAATTTCTAATTCAGAGCGAGTTTGATACACACTATTTAGGTGATTTTCTAACTCGGATACTTGAGATTGAAGTTTAGCTTGATTCTGATTGGCTGTCTCGATTTGACTTTGCAATTGTGAGATTTGAGAAGTGAGCTGAGATTCCAATTCAGACCGACTTTGACGCACACTCTCTAACTGTTGTTCTAACTCGGAGATTTGAGATTGAAGTTGATTTTGATTCTGGTTTGCTGTCTCGGTTTGAGTTTGGAATTCCGAGATTTGAGAAGTGAGCTGAGCTTCCAATTCCGAGCGACTTTGACCCACAATTTCTAACTGTTGTTCTAACTCGGAGATTTGAGATTGAAGTTGATTTTGATTCTGGTTTGCTGTCTCGGCTTGACTTTGAATTTCCGAGAGTAAAGAATAAAGGTGCGAGCCTTCTGTGTTAGCAGTTTCTAATTGAGCTTGCAGTTCTGATAACTGAGACTGGAGTTGCGAGTTATCTCCCTCCTTGCGATGTATCTGAGACTCCAGTTCTGACAACTCAGCCAGCAGTCTCTCTCGCTCTAAAACAACCATTTCGGATTGAAGTTGTAGTTCATGAAGTTGAGAGTTTAACTGCATTTTATCCAGATTAGCAGCTTCTAACTGTGTTTGCAGTTCTAATAATTCAAATGGAGGTTGCTGTGCTTGTTCGCGAGCGGTTTGCAATTGAGAGTTGAGTATTTCGCGTTCTTGCTCTGCACTCTCCAATTGAGCTTGTAGCTCTGACAATTCCGAAGTAAATTGCGATCGCTCTGCTTCGACTAATTGCAGTTGAGTTTGCAAACCAGACAATTGAGACTGAAGTTGCTGCCGCTCTTCAATGGAGCGATCGAACTTAATTTGAATTTCTGACAACTGGTACTGTACCTGCAATCTGCTTTGAGTAGCAGTCTCCAACTGATTCTCAAATTCAGACAGCAAAGCCTGAAATTGAGAACGTTCTGCATCAACCCTCTCTAATTCTGCTTGCCTTTCCAGCAATTGAGCGTTAAGCTGCGATCGCTCCTGCTCCCCAACTTCTAACTGATATTTAAGTTCTGCCACTTCTGCTAACTGCGACTCAGCTTGCTTAGCATTTTCTAGCTGAAACTGCAAATCAGCAATCAGAGAATCAATTTGCGATCTATCTTCGGCAATTCCTGCCAAAAATCCTTCCATTTCCGACACTTGATTTTTTAAAATATCTTGCTCGCGAGTCACACCCTCAAACCGACTTTGCAACTGGGACAATTCAGAATTTAACTTATTTTCATTCTGAACCTTTTGCCGCAATTCCGAATTTCGGGCATCCAACTGAGCAGCCAAATTCGATATAGCCTCCTGCGAACCCTGCATCCGCACCAAATTGCGTGAATTTCGCTTATGCAAAATTAGCCAGCAGACTAATGCCCCGCCTCCTAATCCTATCAATAAAAGTAATGCTTGCATTTTTTTTTCTAATTAATATAAAGTGAGTTTTTTTGCCCCTGACCAAAAAATGGACATCCACAAATCGCTATCTTAGATCGTTTCCGGTTGCATCGGAATAATAAAATCGACTCAACAGTTAACAATCAACCATGCAGTTTTGCGACCCGCCCGTCAACAGTCAACAGTCAACAGTCAACAATTCCGGAGGAGTGCAACCGGAATTGATATTACTCAAAACTATCACAACTTGCCAGCCTGTGTTCACTTGATCCAACAATTTATATTTCTTTACAAATCCCTTTTGTTTACAGGTAAGGTGCAGCGCACCCTGCAAGTCCGATTAATGAAGCAAATCCACAATATGAGGAATAATTTCGATATGCTGAGTCAGCAAATAATCCAACCTATCCGCGAGTAAACTAAAAATTAAATCGTTATAACTCATTCCGTATTCCGCCAAACCTAAAGCTACCAAACTCGTCACATTTTCCCCAGGGTGTTTCAGATCCGGTTTGGGATTTGCTTCCAAAACATAAAGTGAGCCATTCGCATCACTCCTGACATCAATCCGCACCAAACTGTTCAAACTAAACTCCCAATAAATTTTTCGAGCTAACTCAATTAACTCTTGTTTTAGTTCAGGTTCCTCACCACCCATTAACCGTCCTCTATCTGCCGTTATCGCCTTTTTATCCATAGAAGTAAAGATGCGTTCTTCCGGCTCTAGCACCCGCTCCACAGTCGAAAAAGCAAAGGGTTCTGTACTTTTATCAAATCTGCCTTTAGCATAAGTAACATAGCCGCAGACGGCTACACAAAATTCTCGTCCAGGCAAATACTTTTCAATTAAAGCAGTATTGTGAGTGTCTCGGTGAACTTCCGCAACCGCCTGAGACAAACTCTCAATCTTATCTACAAAATGAACGTGCAGCGAAGCGCGACCGGATACAGGTTTAACAACAAACGGCCCTTGATAGTCACCAAAAGCAATGGCAAAACGCTGATGCAAATTAGGCTCCAAAATTCCTTGAGAAGGATGCCAAGTCATAAACGGAGCGGTTTTAATTCCAACTGATTGCAGTTCCCGTTTAAAAGCGTGTTTATTATCTAACGTTGAACTGTTTAAAGGATTGTGACCGACATAAGGCATTCCCAACATTTCCAACAAGGCGGGAGTGTGACAAACAGGATTGTAGCCCTGGACTCCACCAGTATTCAGCCACACTAAATGAATATTTTTTTGTTGGAGTTGTTCCGGCAAGTTCATGTCGTCAGGTAGGACAAAGACGTGCTTAAAGCCAATTTCTGCTAATGCTTTAGCAATCTCGCGGGCGACGACTTCGTAACTCTTCCAAGCGCGGGGATTGTGAGTTTTGTAAATCACTGATCCGGGGCGATCGCAGTCGCCGCCGAACACCACAGCAATCCGCAATTTAGCAAAGAGTACCTCCAAATATTGAGGCAGCAAATTAAAGTCATAATGCCAGCGATTCCGGTTAATTGATGGGGGAATCATTTAAGTATTTTTCCTCTTTGTTTCATTTTTTAGCGACCGAACCGCTAGATTTACCCAAATATATTCCAGCCAAAACCACAGAGAAAGCAAACCAATTAAACAAGCTCAAACTTTCCGAAAACAGCACCCAAGCCATAATCGCCGTAATTACGGGTTCTAGCAGCAGGAAAAAAGCTACAAATTCCGAGGACAAACGACCTAGACTGTGGATAAGCAGTCCCTGACCGAAAGCTTGGCAAATCACCGCCAAAGCAATTACAGTCAGCCATCCCTGCCAAGAAGAAGGGAAAACTCGATCGCCCGCAAGCAGAACCAGTGGCAAAACCAATATACTCCCAATGAAACATCGCCATATCAATATAGTTGTTGCCGGAAACTTGGTTCGCAAGTGTTCTGAAATGAGCAGATTTCCTGCATAAAACATCGCCGATAAAAGAGCAGCAAGGTCGCCGACAAGAGTATCTCCCGCCGTTTGCAAATCTTCCATGCCGATCGCAATTGCGCCACACAAAGCCACCGCCAGTCCCACCAAAAACCTGTTGTCAAAGCGCCGCCCCAACAGCAGCCATCCCCCCAAAGTAGTAAATAAAGGAGTTAAGTTTCGCAGTACAGTAGAATTAGCGACATTAGTCTGACTCAGTGACCAAGCCCAGAAAACCACAGAAGCAGAAGAAACCACGCCTACCGCTGTTAACAGCATCACATCCTGCAGAGTGTAGTTCGATCGCTCTTCAACTTGTTCCCCAGACATTCGGCGACGCGCAGCACCCGCACCATTCCACACTCCAAATACTACAGTTGCTATCCACAAACGGTTAAAAACAGTAGCATTCGGGCTGATTTCCCGTTCGCTCAACCTAATAAAAATCGCAGCCAGCGACACCGCTAGCAGCGCCGCCGACAAGGATGCGATCGCCCAAATTTTGCCTTGACTGTCAGCTAATTCACCGTTTTTTAAACTGTCAGGCTTTCCTGAAACAAGAGTTTTGTCTTCAGTTGTTAAGGCAGAGTTTAACTCGGTTTTTTCCAAAATATTGCGCTGAAGTTCAATATTTGGATCTGGCAATCCTAGTTTTTTTGACATTATTAAAAGTTCCAATGAAGGCAGAAAGCAGTTGTGTAGAGTGCGTGACAAAACAATACTTTGCAGGCGAAGGGAATAACTCAAAAGTCACGCACTCTACTTACTATGGCTGCAAAAACTATTTTTTATAGTTAACAGCAGCTTAGGCTGAAGGTTTGACAGAAAGCCTTGTCAAAGCCTCCTTTAGCGCCGGCGGCAATTGCCGGATAATCTTGTTCTTGTCGCGATCGACACCAACCAAAGTTACCTGTGCTGTCACATATAACTCCTGAGTATCAGCCGATCGAATTTGGTAATCCCAAAGCAGCCGCACACCCTCGGTAGCAGCGATCCGCGTTCTGACTGCCACAGATTGACCCATTTGTACAGCCCGGTGGTAGCGCAGCGAAAGTTCCACCACGGGCAATTCCAAACCCTGCGCCACCCAGTCTGCATACTCGATGCCAAGAGAGCGCAAACTTTCCACCCTAGCTTCCTCCATCCAAGCCAGATAAGTCCCGTGCCAAACCACACCGCTGTAGTCAGTATGGTGAGGGTACACTCGCACCAAATATTCAAACCAGCCCTCAGAGTCGATCCCGCGCCGATTTTGAATAGCACCAGCCGGTGCGAGTTCTGGTTGAGTTCGATCGTTTTCTAACACGTTACAAATTGTTCCAAAACGCTACATTTCTACAAATCATAAAGCAAACTTCAGGCTTATGCTTGACATTAAGCCACTAGAGTACCAACGCCCTAGTTAGAGCGTCGCACAAGAAAACTCAACTATTTTTACCGCCCAAACCATGATAGAAAAAATTTTAGTAGCCGTCGCCGGTCGCGGCTTGTGCGAAGAGATGTTTAATATGTTGATGGACATCCCTTCCTTGCAAAAAGCCTCTGTCACTGTCTTGCACGTCGTGCCGCCGCAAGTAACATCCGAGGGCATGGCAGCCAAGTTGGAAGAAGGAGGCAAGATCTTAGCACAAGCAGTCCAGTCTTTGAAAATAGAGCCCAGCAAAGTCAATCCCCGGCTCAAACAGGGTGATCCGAAAACAACAGTTTGCCAAGTCGCAGAAGAAGAACAATCCGACTTAGTAATTATGGGTTCCCGGGGACTCGGACGGCTGCAATCGATTTTGGAAAACTCAGTCAGCCAGTACGTTTTCCAGCTAACATCCCGACCGATGCTGTTAGTAAAAGACGACATCTACGTCAAAAAAATCAAGCGCGTCATGGTGGCAGTAGACAAATCAGAAGCTGCCAAACAGTCATTGCAGCTTGCGCTATCTTTGGTCAAAGAAGTCAGTGGCGGAGAGATAATTTTAGTACACGTCACTAAAGATTTGACGGGAAAAGCCAGCGAAGATTTAACAGCTAGTGCTGAAAAAGACCCCGTATTAACTCCGGCAGTAGCACTAGCGAAACAAATGGGAGTTAGCTACCGCTGCGTTAGTGCTACAGGCAAGCCAGGGGAAGAAATTTGTCGGATTGCAGACGACATGAATGCCGACTTGTTGGTGCTCGGTTCCCCGGATCGGCGACCCAACGTTGCCAAAAACTTTGTGGATATCGATCGACTCCTGGGAAATTCGCTATCAGACTACGTGCGAGTTTATGCCAACTGTCCCGTCTTGCTAGCCCGCACAGTCGGCTAGAATCTCATCGTTAAGAGCGAGCAGCTAACACTCAACAGTTAACAAAAAAAGCGCCTCAGCAAAAAGCTGTTGGCGCTTTTTTTTGCAAGCAGCAAAGCCAGACAGAAATAGCAGCAGTTGCTAATCTTTTCTGCTTTGACGGCTAGCCGTTTGAATGTACAGAATGATTAGAAAAACGCTGGGAACCAATACAAACAGAATGGTTGCCACAAACCCTAAATCGTTAACTTCCATGAAGACGCTCGCCTCTATCGGAAAATAGGAAAATACACACAACTAGGATATCACTCAAAGGCGAAAGGCAAACTCGAAGATAGAAGGAGGACTGGCAGACAAGCGTCGAAACCCGGTTTCTGTCTGGATGCCTGGCAGCCCAACCTTTTATTCCTAGAAACCGCGTTTCTTTTCCTAGGTCGGCAAAAGGAATGATTATACAGTTAAATAGGAAAAAAAAACAAAATTCTTGGATTCTGAATTTTTCTTTCCTTCTGCATAAAAGCATCTCTAGCCTTCTGCCTTCTGAGAGTCACGGTTTAGTCTTCACGCTGACCTGGCCATTGACCATAGCTTGACAAGCCAACCGATAGTTTTCGGGCTTTTTCTTGAGCTTGCGGTTTTCAAAGTCAGTGCGCGGCGACAGATTTTCACTTCCCTCGACAATTTCCACAATGCAGGTGCCACATTGACCTATGCCCCCGCAATTCATGAGCTTTCCCGAAAATGTGTACAAGTCGATGCGATTTTCTAGAGCTTTGAGCCTCAAATTGGCCCCGTCTGCTGCGATGACTTCCTGATTTTCCTTCACAAACTTGATATTGGCCATTGCCGATTTCCTAACGCAGTTGACATGGAACTCTATTACAAAATATTAACGAATGTGTCAGACGTTTAATACAGGATGTCCAATTGTTCTGGTAATTAAAGCTCGCCCCAACTCAATTTCAAGGAGCATCCGAGAGGTTATTCGTGGGAAGATTGCTCACAGCCCGCTGAAGAGACGAAAGCCCCAGGTTGTAGGTGACAATTGCCGACAATCGGTTTCTCTCAGCCCTAGTCAAATCAGTTTCCGCCTGAATCACATCCGTCTGAGTACCCACACCAGCTTGAAACCGCAGTCTCGCCAAACGCAAAGCTTCCCTTGACTGCAAAACCCCCGCCTCAGAAGTTTCGATATTCTCAAAACTCGACTCTAAGCCAAAATAAGCTTGTTCCACTTCGCGGCGAACCTGGTTGCGGAGTTGGTCGAATCGACTTTCGGCGATCGTAATATCAGCATCCCGCTGTCTCACCCTGGCGTTCGCCGCGCCTCCATCGAAGATACTCCAAGTCAGACTCGCCCGGATCGAATAACCATCGGCCCAGCCGCGAGCAGCAAACGGGTCCGGGTCGTCAGGGTCTTGCCCCAGCACGTTGTAACTACCCCCAACACTCAGTTGAGGCAAACGCCCCGCCTGAATCGATCGCCTCTGCTGCTTGCTGATATCCCTCTGCACCAACTGCTGTTCCAACTCGGGGCGATTCCTAAAAGCCTGCACGATACTCTCTTCCAAAGACAGCCTCCAAGAGCCGGCTTGCTCTACCGGATCAGCCGCTGTCAAGTTCGTTGACTGGCTGATATTCAAAATCTCAGCCAGACGCCGCTGGGCAACTCGCTGATCGCGGCGGGCTACTGACAGTTGTTGCACTTCGTTAGCCAAATTTGCCTGAGCCTGCAACACAGCAAACCGGGTTCCCACCCCTGCCCGTTCCAAGGCTTCGGCATCCCGCAAACTTTGCTGGGCATTTCTGACCGAAGCTTGGCGGATGGCAACTTGTCCGTCCGCGTTTTGCAAGTTGTAGTAAGCCTCAGCAGTGTCGAAGCGCAGTTCCTCGGCTTGGCGTTCCACATCCAGTTCCCGAAGGCGCACCTGTTCCTCTGCCGCGCGGATGTTAGCCCGCCGCCTTCCGAACAAATCGATGTCATAGTTCAACTGCAAAGTGCTGTTGAGACTGTTGCTGCCGAAATTTGTGCCGGCTTGGGGGGCGGGCTGCCCGGTTCCGTTAGCCCGAGAGTTTAACTGGCGCTGCAATCGCCGGACTCCGAGTTCTCCGCCAGCAGTCATTGAACGGCTGGCGTCCATTTGAAAATTCAGGTCTGGATAAAGAGCAGCTTGCTGTTCGCGCAAAGCTGCTCTGCTTTGTTCCACTTGCTGTCCGGCGATTTGCAAAACTTGGCTGTTGCGGCGGGCGAGGTCGATCGCCTGCTGCAAGGTAATTGACTCTGTTTGCTCGATCCTGACATCCTCGGGGTTTGTCGGAAACAGCAGCGGATTCGGGTTGGGTTCCAGGGAAGCCGGAGGATTGGTGTTTAAGAGGCCCCTCGGAGGGAGAGGGGGGAAACTTTCGTTCGGAGTGCCCCGGAGAATGGGTACCGGGGAACTCGGCACAGGAAGATTGTTTGGAGGGTTCGGGGAAGGCTGCTGAGCGTCTTTCGGTTCCAACCCTCTTAGAGGTGTTGAACCGCCCTGAGACAGAGTTGATGGGGAAGCCGGAGCAGCCTGTTGAGGCTTTGATGCTTGCTCGGGCCCGGTTGGGGTAGTTGATGCGATCTTGGCTCCCCCTGGCTGCTGAGACTTGGAGGTTTGAGGGTTAAGGGCGATCGACTGTTCCGTCTCTGATGCTGATTCTGCCGCTGTGTTCGAGGTCGATCGAACATTCTGCCCTAATTCGAGCTGATTGCTAAGGGCGGAACTGTCCTGAGGTTGAGCAGGAGTCTGTGCTGAAGCACTCTGTGCGGCGTTGCTGAAAGTAATTGCAGCGCCCACTCCGACTACGATGATTTGACGAAAAACACGCATAATTTTTTAATTACTCTGCAATCCTAGAGACAATTTTAGAGCAAGATTGAGGTCTCAAGTTTCTAGTCTGTAGCCTGAACTCGACGGTTACAAGTCACAATTACCCTACTCATCTTAACTTTTGAATGTTCGATTCAAAATTTAGAATTTAACTTCAGCATTTGCCAGACCGATCGCCGCCGATATTAGTTCCTCTACTCCGCTCACCGGCAAAATCCGGGTTTTCAGCGAGCTGGCGAGCTGTTCGAGGGTCATGTCGTCTAGAAAACGCGGTTCCCCCTGTTTTAGCATCACCGACGGCAGCAGGATACCATCTCCCAAGTCTCGCCCCTGCAAAGCTTCGAGCAAATCTTGCCCGGTGAGCAAACCCGTAACAGTGATAGTTTGTCCCCAGTAGTGGCTGCACAGTGCTGCCATGTTGACGGACAAGCCCGGAATTTGGTTTAGTTGTTGTACGATCGGCTCAAAAGCTTTTTCCACAGCATTCCCCACCACCCAAACTAACTTGCGCGCAGGCTCGACTTGCATCGGTTGCAGCTTCTCAAAAGCCGTTTCAAACTGCTGGATAAACTGGCGGATAGAACCGACACCGTTACCAATTTGCGGATAATCTTCGTAATCTGCAGCCGACGGCAAATCTAAACCAGCTATTAAAAACCACTCGTCCGCCAGCCAAATGCACCGCGATTTTGAATTCGGCTTTTTCGCCCTTTGGCCACCTTTTCCTTTACTCAAAAGCACTTGAATTTTCTGCACTTGCTCGATTACTTCTCGCGCTTTTTCCGCAGTTACTGCAATTAGTTCATCTTCGGCTGGGCGAAAGCGAGTTAAACCTACTGGCACTACCGCCACCGATGCTACAGCCGGGATATTTCCGGTATGAAATTTTGCCAAATCTAACAAAGTGCGTTCTAAATGTTCGCCATCATTAATACCGGGACAAACAACTACTTGAGCGTGAATTTGCAAGCGGCGTTCTTGAAACCATTTGATTTGTTCGAGAATCTTCCCAGCGCGGAGATTTTTTAACAGTCTAATTCGTACTTCCGGTTCGGTAGCGTGCACGGAAACATAGAGAGGAGAAAGCCGCATTTGTTGGATTCTGTCCCACTCTTTTTGAGTCAAATTTGTCAGAGTGAGATAGCTCCCGTAAAGGAAGCTGAGGCGGTAGTCATCATCTTTGAGATAGAGAGTTTCTCGCTTTCCCGGTGGTTGTTGGTCGATAAAGCAAAAAGGGCAGCGATTGTTGCACTGAATTAGTCCGTCAAAAAGAGCCGTTTCAAATTCCACTCCCAAGTCTTCGTCATAATCTTTTTCTATTTCTAACTTGTGAGTTTTTCCTTTAGTGTCTAATACTTCTAATTCTAGAAATTCATCGGCGCACAGGAATTGATAGTCGATCAAGTCGCGGGGTTTTTGACCGTTGATGGCGACGATTGAGTCTCCTGCTTCAAATCCGATTTCGGCGCCGATGCTGTCGGGGATAACTTTGGTGATTAAGGCTGGTCGGATTGATAAGTCGCTCATATTTATTAGTGATTGCCCATTAGTTATTTGTTATTATTGGGACTCTGTTACACTTGTTTTGAGTTGATAAAACTTAGGCTATTTTATCGCCAACGATGACAGCGATTGGAACCGCATAATGAATTTCCTCGCCTCGAAAATGCGCGCCAATTCCGAGACTATCAACACCAATATCCTCTCTAAAGATTTCTCTGATTTTCTGGTCATCGCCGGGGTTGGGAAAAGAAGCAGCTAACTGTTGTTCTAGCCCAAGTTCTACCTTGTAAAAAGCCAATTTAACATTTTGAAGATTGGCATCTGCGACTAATTTTGGAAACTCTTCCAGAGTCAAGGCGCGAGTATGAGAGGGATCGCGCAACTTCTCAATCCGGTCATAAGCATTCACTTTATCCGCTGGCAAAGCAACATCAGCAATGAGGATTCGACCACCTGGACGACATACGCGAACCATCTCTGATAGAACAACATCTGGCTGCAAAAAATGATGGAAAGCGTAACGACTCAGAACCAGAGAAAAAGTAGCATCGGGAAAGGGTAGTGTTTCAATATCTCCTTGTTGCCAGGACAGATTAATCAAGTTTTTCTGTTGCGCCAGAATCTGGGCTTGTTCGAGCATCGCTGGTGTGATATCAATGCCAGTAACGTGACTGGCAACTTCCGCAAAAGCACAACTAACAATACCTGAACCGCAAGCAACATCTAGAACAGTGTCTTTGTCAGATACACTCGCCATTTCTCTCAGCAGGTACAGAGACTCTTGATTGGTGTGAGCGTACAATTTAGAGAAGGGAATTGCCTGACGAGTGAACTGGTCGATGATGGATTCCTGATGTGCTGTCATAGTTTAGGATGTGGCTAGCGGAGAATGTTTACAGTTTAACTTGTCTAGGCTGAATTTGGCGATCGGCCGATCGCTTCTGCCAGTCTAGGCGAGTGAATTGTCTTTAACAGAATTGACTTGTCTGGTTGCTAAACATACAGCATTATATTTTTTCCACAAACAGTCCTGCAATCCGCACCTCAAAAGTTATTCCAGGTAGCTGAGGCTGCCATCCAAATTGCATGGCTTGCCGTATCCATTGTGCTGCATCAGAGGGTGTTACTGGTCTCATTTGGTTAGTACCCCAACATGGAGGATGAGGTCGATCCGTGAGAATAACTAACACGCCCGCCCGGTTTTTCAGCGTGTTGGATAGCAACATGAATATTTCCGCAACCGTAGTCTGCTTGCATATTAGTAGCTTGTCTTCGGATTAGCCAGATGAAAGGCTGCCCATCAACAATTATTTTTCTGGTTCCTTTTTTCGGTATTGACATAGTTTGCTAAGGTCGATCGGCTTTAGCATCAGGGTTAGTTCTGGGTTGTGAATTTATTTGAGCTGTGACAGAATAAGGCAAAAATCTTTAATTTATGAAATTCAAAATCTTGACAGGGCTCCTAACCGGGTTAGTTGCTTGTACCACAAGTGTACTTTTTTGTCAATCCAGTAGGGCGGGAAATGATAGCTTTTTTAACAACGGCACTCTCAAATATATTAACACTGGGATTCTGAATGCAGAACCCGTGATGTGCGCTGCTGTTAATCAAGAGGATACTGGTACAAATAGGACTTTACTATTGACTCTGAAGCAGGGGAGTGATACTGAGGCTACATTGAAAAAACTGCCAAAAGTTGACTTAACAGTTGTAGAGTTTACCAACAGTCAAAAGTACAGCGTTGCTCACATTGGCAACTCAGATTTGGCGGCAGGGACAAAAGCTGAGGATTTGTTTATTCGGGGTGAGCAAAAATATGAAAAAGGAGATTATCAAGGCGCTATAGCCACTTACACTCAAGCAATTGCGCTTAATCCTAACTATGCCCAAGCCTACCACAACCGGGGAAATGCCCGCTCTAAATTAGGAGACAACCAGGGTGCTGTAGCCGATTACAACCAAGCTTTACGAATTAATCCTAACTATGCCAAAGCCTACTACAACCGGGGAATTTCCCGCTCTGAATTAGGAGACAAGCAGGGTGCTGTAGCCGATTACAACCAAGCTTTACGAATTAATCCTAACTATGTCTTGGCCTACAACAACCGGGGGCTTGCCCGCTTTAAGTTAGGAGACAAGCAGGGTGCTGTAGCCGATTACAATAAAGCTTTGCGAATTGATCCTAACCATGTTAATGCCTACTACAACCGGGGACTTGCCCGCCGTGGCTTAGGAGACAAGCAGGGTGCGATTCAAGACTTTCAGAAAGCAACAGATTTATATCAGAAGCAAGGAGATCAAGATAGCTATCAAAAAGCCCTTAACCATCTAAAAAAACTTAAATAAACTGCAACAAACGTCTTTTTTTATTGATAGGTAAAATTCATGAAGTTGTCTCAAAAAATTTCCATCGCGTTGATTGGTGCTGTTGCAATAAGTGCGATCGCACAACCAACCCCAGTTTGGGCTATATGTGCTCACGTTCAGAGTTCGCTTGTGCTGACACAGACAAAAGCTGAGGATTTCCTTATTCTAGGTGAGGCAAAGTATAAAAAAGGAGATTATCAGGGTGCTATACAAGCTTTCAGCCAAGCAATTGTGCTTAATCCTAATTATGCCGAAGCCTACAACAACCGGGGAAGCGCCCGCCGTACTTTAGGAAACAGCCAGGGTGCTGTAGCCGATTACAACCAAGCTTTGCGAATTAATCCTAATTATGCCGAAGCCTACAACAACCGGGGAAATGCCCGCTCTCAATTAGGAGACAAGCAGGGTGCACTCGCTGATTTCAACCAAGCTTTGCGAATTAATCCTAACTTGAGCTTTGCATACAACAACCGGGGAATTGCCCGCCGTGCTTTAGGAGACAAGCAGGGTGCACTCGCTGATTTCAACCAAGCTTTGCGAATTAATCCTAACTTAGAAGCAGCCTATAACAACCGGGGAATTGCCCGCTCTGAATTAGGAGACAAGAAGGGTGCTGTAGCCGATTACAACCAAGCTTTGCGAATTAATCCTAAGTATGCCGAAGCCTACACCAACCGGGGGGAAGCCCGCTTTGGTTTGGGAGACAAGCAGGGTGCTCTAGCCGATTTTAACCAAGCTTTGCGAATTAATCCTAACTTAGCCCCTGGCTACTACAACCGGGGGGAGGCCCGCTCTGAATTAGGAGACAAGCAGGGTGCAATTCAAGATTTTCAGAAAGCAGCAAACTTATTTCAGAAGCAAGGAGATAAAAATAACTATGAAAAAGCCATTAACTTTCTGAGGAGACTTCAATAAACTGCCGCCTTACTAATCGCTATAGCCTGTTTAACACCTGACAAATCCTCTGTCCTTCTATTTGAGCGAAGTTTGTACGAGGAACCTAACTTTGAAGTTCCTCCCAGTCGATCGCTTGCAATTAGTGGAGAAAGGCGAGTATGTTTAATTTCAAAGCTATTTTATTCCCAGGTAAAATCAATGAATTTTTTTAACAAACGGACGATCGCGTTAATTGGTACAGTTGCAATAAGTGCGATCGCACAACCAACCCCAGTTTTCGCTATATCTGCTCAGGTTCCGAGTCCCTCTGTGGTGGCTGCGATGAAAGCTGAGGATTTCTTGATTCAGGGAGAGGAAAAATATGATAAAGGAGATTATCAAGGCGCTATAGCCGCTTACACTCAAGCCATTGTGCTTAATCCTAATTATGCCGAAGCCTACAACGGCCGGGGAAATGCCCGCTATCGTTTAGGAGACAATAAGGCTGCTGTAGCCGATTTCAACGAAGCTTTGCGAATTAATCCTAATTATGGCGAAGCCTACGTCAACCGGGGGAATGCCCGCGATGACTCAGGAGACAGCCAGGGTGCTCTCGCCGATTACAACGCAGCTTTGCGAATTAATCCTAACGATGCTCTCGCCTACTACAACCGGGGAGTTACCCGCTCTCGTTTGGGAGACAACAAGGGTGCTGTAGCCGATTACACCGAAGCTTTGCGAATCAATCCTAACTATGCCTCTGCATACAACAACCGGGGACTTGACCGCTCTGATTTAGGAGACAACCAGGGTGCTGTAGCGGATTTCAGCGAAGCATTGCGAATTAATCCCAACCTTCCCGGTGCCTACTTAAACCGGGGGATTACCCGCTATCGTTTAGGAGACAACAAGGGTGCTGTAGCCGATTACAGCGAAGCTTTACGTATTAATCCTAACTTTGCTCTTGCTTACTACCACCGGGGGAATATCCGTTATTTTTCAGGAGACAACCAGGGTGCTGTAGCCGATTACAACGAAGCTGTGCGAATCAATCCTAACTTTGTCGAAGCCTACACCCACCGGGGGAATGCTCGCGATGATTTAGGAGACAGCCAGGGTGCACTCGCCGATTACGATCGAGCTTTGCAAATTAATCCTAACTTTGCCAGTGCCTACTTAAACCGGGGCGTTACCCGCTTTCGTTTAGGAGACAACAAGGCTGCTGTAGCCGATTACAATGCAGCTTTGCGAATCGATCCTAACTTAGCCGGCGCCTACTTGAGCCGGGGAATTGCCCGCGCTGAGGGGGGAGACAAGCCCGGGGCGATCCAAGACTTTCAGAAAGCAGCAGACTTATTTCAGCAGCAAGGTGATAAAGATAACTATCAAAAAGCCATTAACAATTTGAGAAAACTTCAATAAACTGCCAAAACTCCCGAAAGCTCGATCGCACTACTAAGCGCTAAAAAATAGAATAATTATAACCCAAACTTCTTTTTTAAGAAGTCTGAGTTATAATTAAACATTATCATAATCAGATAACTTAATTGTTTTTATAATTTTTATTAGTTACTATAGGGCGGGTAAATGACTTATGTAAATCAAAGAATAGTCCTAATTTAAAATTAAATAAAAGACGCAGAGAAATCGTTAGCCTTCATCCTTCTTAAAAGCACGCAGCTTTTATCTCAAATTTTCCTATCTACATGGATTTTTAACTATCAAAAAATTCGTTACTTGTGATTTTTTTATTTTGTGTTACAAAAAAATAAATTGTAATTTGGCGTTCCCGTTATTAATTATACCGAGTTCAGAGCGACATAAGTCGCTCCTACTGCTATCGAATTTCTATTTTATATATTTCGCAGTGCCCCACCTGCGATCGCCGTTAAAATGGCCACGCCAAATGCCAGCCGATACCACACAAACACCCAGGTGTTTTGAGTTTGCAGGAACTTGAGCAGCCACGCGATCGACAAATAGGAAAACACAAATGCCGAAATTGTCCCCACTATCAAAGCTGCAACTCCAGCATCACTGATTCCTTCTCCCAAAGCACCCTTCAATTCTACTAATCCAGCCAGAGTAATTGCCGGAATTCCCAATAAAAAAGAAAATCGCGCGGCGGCGGATCTTTCCAATCCCATGAACAATCCTGCTGTGAGAGTGGAACCCGATCGCGAACACCCCGGAATCAAGGCTATTGCTTGAGCTAATCCCATAAAAATGCCGTCTGAAACAGTTAACTTTTCATAAGTGCGATTGCGCTTGCCAATTTTTTCTGCTGTTGCTAACAGTAGCGACATGACGATCGAAGCAATGGCGATGCTGGTCAAACTTCTCAGCGGCGAGCGATCGAAATCTGGAACCAATGCCTTGATTAGCAGCCCAAAAAAGAGTATAGGTATTGTTCCCAAAGCAATTCCCAAGGCGATCCGAAACTCTTGCGATTCGTAGTCGCGTCGCCTCACGGCATCTACAGCACCCAAAGTTATAGTTGTCAAGTCTTTCCAGAAATACCAAAGCACTGCCACAATGCTGCCCAACTGAATTACAGCAGTATAAGCAACCCCCGGATCGTCCCATCCAAGGGCGATCGGCACTACCTTCAAATGAGCGCTGCTGCTGATAGGCAAAAACTCTGTTAATCCCTGTACAATTCCTAAAACAATCGCCTGCAACAGATTGATTTGAGCGGGCCCGGAAACATCAGCAGCGGGCGTTTGGGCGAGGATTGTGTCAAGCAAAGCTATCATTAGTTATTAGTTCCCAGTTGTCAGTTTCTAGTTATCAGTGGAATTTAACATCTTGCACCCTTCTCAGAAGCTAGAAGCCCAGCCCGCAACAAATAAAGTTCATTGTGGCGCAGATACTTCCAGCCCGCCCCTGAAAAACCGATGGCAAATAGTGTTTTTGGATCGGTAGAATCACCGTGTCGATCGCTACAACAAGCAAATTATCATAGTCTATCCGAAACTACGTTAACCTACTCAGGAACATTTGCATACAGTTGCTGATAAACTTAGGAAAGTTTTTGCATCTGATTTCGCTTTCCTTACAGCCACTGCCAACAACCTATGATATTTCCTGAGAACAAAAATTCAATTGTTACTCCTGCTTCTGGCCTGGGCTTGCTGAAGCGAATCTTGTCAGCCAGTCTTTTAACCGTCGCGATCGCACTTAGCTTGATACTGCTAAGCGGTACGGCGCCAGCTTTGGCAACTCTCACAGACGATCGCTTCGACGGTACAATATTTTCCCTCTACGCCGGCAACGGTTCCCTAGTTCCTCCTAAAGCCAAGCTTGCAGATTCTTTCAAACGCCATAAACCCGTATTGTTAGTGTTTTACACTGACGACAGCAGCGACTCCAAGCAATATGCGATCGTCGTGTCTCAACTCCAGGAATTTTACGGCCGGGCAGCCGATTTTATGCCGATAACAGTTGACTCTTTGCCTCCCCAACCGTCACCGGAACTCACCGAGCCGAGCCATTATTACGAAGGTTTCGTACCTCAAACTCTCATCCTCGACCAATCGGGAAAAGTAGTTTTTAATGAGAAAGGACAAATACCATTTGAACAGGTAGATGATGCTTTTCGGAAAGTATTTGATTTGCTGCCCCGTGAAAAATCCATCCCACTCAAACGCCGCGTGGTGAACGAACTTAATGTCGAATTGTCGAAGTAAAATGTTGCAATAAGTAAGCTAATTTCAACAAACGAAATACTCGCGAGACCCGACTTATTGAAAAAGTCAGGTCTCGATTAGCTCTCCAACCAATTCACTCTCAAAAATGAAGTCAGGAATCAAAATATTATTAATCGCGGTTGTGACGGTATTTTTAGTTTTAGAAACTGCCGAAGTTGGGCGATCGATAATTAGCGCTTTTCCTGACAGCAGTTCCCGCAAACCTTTAGCTTTAAATCAATATACAGGCGTAGCCTATCTCGATTCCGTTTCCTGTACAGGTTCGCTGCTAACGGGAGGGTTGTACGTTCTCACGGCGGCCCACTGTCTGAACGAAGGGGGAGTTAAGGTTCCTGCTGAAACGGCAATTAAAGCAATTTTTAAATTGCCTAGCGGTGAAGTTAGCATCCCCGTTAGCAAATATTATATCCATCCGGGCTGGACTGGTTACGAATCGGAAGTTGGCAACGATATTGCTATTTTGGAGCTGAAAAGGGTAGCGCCGCCAAGGATCGAACAGTACGAAATAAATAGAAACAAAAATGAAGTGGGGAAAGTATTGACAAAAGTTGGATACGGGTATATCGGTTTAGGTGCAAAGGGACAAGAGGAAAATTCTAATTCTGAGGCGAAAAGATATAGCGGACAGAATCGCTATGATGCTTTAATTGATGTTTTGAAAGATGCTACAGAATCAGATATGTCGGAATTGGTTTTGGGAAGTCAATTAATCTTTGATTTTGACGCGGGAACTAGCGAACACGATGCTTTGGGGAGGCATTTTCCGAGGTTGCGTGATCGCGGTTTGGGCAAAAATGAGATAGCTACCGCTAGCGGAGATTCCGGCGGGCCTTCGTTTGTTGACGGGAAGATTGCGGGGATTAGTTCTTGGGGTTATAGCGATCGAGGATTTTTCAAAACAAACATCAGCGATATTGATAAAATTGACGATAATGGCAGTTTTGGGGAAATTTCTGGCGACACGCGGGTATCATTTTATGCAAGTTGGATCGATCGGGTGACAAAAAATCCCTGATAGGGTTTTGGGTTAATTGCGGCTGAGTTTTGAGGATATTAAGAGGGATAGGCATCAAAATCAAAGAAGGCGGGTTTTTTGCTGTTTGTGCGGGTTCGGAAGTATGCTCGCAAAAAAACCCGGTTTCTGAGTGCGATCGTTGATCTTCCCATCCCGCTTCTGTTTCAATCCCTGATAGGGTTTTAGGTATTTTCCGGCTCGCGTCTTTGGGCTTGGGATTGTAAGACGCAATTTTCCCAAAAATATAGGTCGCCCCCAAAACCCGCAGACAGCCACAATTCTCTCCATAATTATAAGCTGTCGAGCAAAATAGATCAGAACCCTTAAACTTCAAACCATGACCAAAACCTTAATTCCCGTAATACTCGCCGGCGGTAAAGGCGAACGCTTCTGGCCTCTCAGCCGCAAGCAGCGCCCCAAGCAGTTTTTGAGTCTCGACGGTAGCGGCAAGAGTTTGCTGCAAGCTACAGCAGAAAGACTATTAACATTAGGTAACGGCTGGGACGATTTGTGGGTGGTAACGTCGGAAATGTTGGCTGCGGGAGTCCGCGAACAGTTGCCGCTTTTACCCCCTGAGAATTTGCTGGCGGAACCGGAGGGCCGGGATACTGCGCCGGCGGTGGCCTGGACTGCTATAGAAACTGCCAAGCGTTACGGTGAGGATGCGGTGGTGGGTTTTTTCCCGGCGGATCACTGGATTGGGGAACCCGAGGAGTTTGTCAAGACTTTGGAGGCGGCGGCCGAGTTGGCGAGAAATCAGGATGCGATCGCCACTTTGGGAGTAAAACCGAGTTATGCTTCCACCGGCTACGGCTACATCGAACAAGGCGAGGAAATTGGCAGTTTTGCCGGTTTTCCGGCCTATCGGGTGGCCAGGTTTACCGAAAAGCCCGATCGCACAACTGCTGAGGAATTTGTAGCCAGCGGCAAGTTTAGTTGGAACGGCGGAATTTTTGTCTTTCGAGTTGGAACAGTCTTGACAGAATTGCGAAATCATGTACCGGAAATGATGGCAGCTTTGGAAGCAAAAGGCGCGCAGGCTTACTCGGAATTACCTAAAATAAGCATCGATTACGCGCTGATGGAGAAGACGCAAAAAGCTTGTGTTCTGCCCGTAGGCTTTAGCTGGGACGATTTGGGTGATTGGAATGCGATCGGCCGTTTGCTGCAAGGAGACAAACCGAATGTCGAGTTAGCAAAACACGTCGGAATTGACACCAAAGGCGGCATTTTCTATGCAGCCGATGAGAAGGAGGTGATTGTCACCATTGGTTTAGAAGATGTGGTAGTTGTCAGAGATGGCAACGTAACTTTGATTGTAAAAAAAGAGAGGACGCAGGAGATTAAACAGGTAATTAAGGTGTTGGGAGAAGATGAGAAATTGAAAGATTTGTTGTGATGTAAGTACGGCACAGATTGGGAAGGCGAATCCAGAAAGAATTAATCAGCCTTGATCCGGACTTTCGTTTCTTAATCTGTGTCGTACTTTACTCTTCTACTTTTGTTGTTCGCACTTCCACTGAAGCCATTTTTGTAGCAGATTCCTAATTAAAGCAACTGCTTCTGAGGGTGACATAGGTTCTTTTGGTGGAGCATTCTTATCGACACCATCCCGTGCATCATCACCAATTGCGCTTTGACTATTAGCAGTATGCGTGAATTGGCTAATCTTATCTTTAGTCCACTGTTCAATCTTTTTTTTACCAGCATCTTCTGGCTTTTTTCCGAGCTAAAAAGGAGAGACAATCGCCCATGGTGGCATTGCCTCTCCTCTATTCTGCCTGGGACTTTATTTTTTCCCAAGTCCCCAACTATTAACCGTTCCTCAAGAAGGATTAATCAATCAGTTCCGGCGTAGGAACTTGTGCATTAATCTGAGCCTGAGAAAACGAGGGCATGGCCCAAGTTGTCTCACCCGCTTTAAAAACTTTAGCAGGGGCAACATTCAATTCAATACCACCCGTTGCTGCATTCGTTGTAGCAACTAGCTGCGTACCATCTACAACCTTAATAGCAACCGGTTCAGTCAAAGAAAGTGGCTGAGTCGCCGGACCTAAAGTAGCTTGAGCCCCTGCTGGCAAGTAAATACCATCGCAATCCCAATCATCATCTGTAATCTCACCGGCTGCCAGGAAATAAAGTTGCGTCGGCGATTTTTTCGGCTTATTCGCATAAACTGCCAGCGTTTGCCCGGTTTGATTGCGGCACTGAGCCCGCTTTCTAGCAGTTTCGATCACGTACTTCTGCATTTGCAATTCGGCCAACCGCTGTTGGTACTGTTCAGGCGTATAACCCGCAGTCGAAGGATCGCTCTGAGCTGACAAAAGTTGAGTCAATTCCTGTGTCACTTCCGCATAGTCAGCCCCCTTTGTGAAATCCTTGCCGGCCCAAGAAGGCTGAGCTACAGCTAAGTTTACGAAAAGCACTAAAGCCACCAGAATTAGTTTGAAAAATTTGCTCATTTTTGTTGTCCTTTGTGTAAGAAATCAGAGTTTGTTCTTAGAAAACCCCTCCACTTTGCTGAAGTTATAAATTATTTATTTTTCAACTTCAGCAAAGTGGAGGAAACTTGAACCCTAGTTTACCTCAAATTTTTCGACTTGAGGTGCAGTCTCTAACGATTGATAACTGTCTTTAAGCAATATCAGCAGCCACAAGCAACTGATAGCTACAGTAACTACCATTAAACCGCGATCCTCTAGAGTATGGCTATCGAGCAGGATCAGCGTACCCAGACCCATTAGAACGAAGGGAACAAGGGAATTACCGTAGCGGACAAGTAGGGTCGCGATCGCGCTCATGCGAGTTAGTTGATACGCCACATAACACCAGACACCCACTAGCAAGAAAAAGACGCTCAGAATCACTAGCAGGCTATCCCAAGTGCAGTTAGCAAACAACGGGACATAAATCCCCACATTATCACCTCCATTAGCAAATGTCACCGCAGCTACGCTATAAGTTTGTGGCGATAAAAGACTAGCAAAGATAGTGGATTGAGGCGAATCGGTAGCTGTATTTTCATCATCAGCCTCTGTATCTCTATTTAGCAGGCGGCTGACTCCAATAGCAATTGGTACTAACCCCAACATCCCCACCCAAGGGCGCGGCACCATCATACAGCCAAAGAAGCTAGGAAGACTAAGCAGCACCAGTGCTGCGAACCCAAGATATTGTCCTGTAACAATGTGTTGCCGTCTAAAAACAGCATTGACTTGGGAGAAAAACAGCAGCAAGATGACAATATCATCTAAATTTGTGGCTGCGAAAGCTGTAATACCTGTGGAAATAGCGGTAAGGAAGGGGTTCATATCTAACTGCCTAGATTGTGATGGGAGTAGGCCTGCAATAGTGCCGGAGATTAATTGATTTATAGGTTTTTTTTAGGTTAGAACTGTTACTTAACAGATTGGCGAGACTGACGCTCTCATTCACTGGTTAGTAACGTCGCTTGTCACAGCTTGAAATAGCTTAACGCGGATACCGAATGTGTAGAGGGCTTTTGAGTTGGAAGTGAAATTGGCATCACTTCTGCATATTTTGATGAGTAAAAGTTCGATTTAAATACTTGGGGAAGTAGTATGGGAACCTCAGCCTTCTGCTTCTGATCCGAAGCAGACGGCTTAGCTGCTTCATTAACTTCGGTAATTGCTTTAACGGGGGCTGGCATCACCATCTCTTTGATGGGACTGACAGACTGCTGTTGCTGATTGAGCTTTTCCATTAAGTCAGGAATGTGGTGGCTTAATCGATCGAGCTTTTCGTGCAGTAGTACCACATCGTTAGCGGCTTTGAGATTAACTTGATGATTGTAGAGATTTTGTTCGCGTTCGGCATCCGACTGGCGGTTTTGACTCATTAACACAATCGGTGCAGTGTAAGCAGAGGCAAAGGAGAATACTAAGTTTAGCAAGATAAAGGGCTGCTGATCCCAGTGAGGAATGCCCGGTGTCAGGTTCGCGCCCACCCACCCGGCGAGGACTACTGTCTGTCCAATCAAAAAGGGCCACGAACCCACTTTCGCTGCTAGGGTATCTGCTAAATGCTGTCCGCGAGTTAAGGCTTTTTCCTCTGGTTTTTGAGGCGTAGCCTGTAAAGGCTTTTGATGGCTGGCGGTTTTCATTTTTGCGTTAACGCTGTTGGAGAGAGTGGATTTCATGGCAAACCTCACGGGTGAATGTCTAGTTGAAGCTGACTGGTTAATGTTCGCTGGCGTTTTTCTTTGATGCCTTTACTTTAGTCAAACTCCACTCATAAGAGCAAATGTTCTTTTTTATCAAATCAATCACTTCAATTTATAGACTTGTGGGGAAATACTAAAGCCAAAGTCAAGATGGGTATTTTATCCAGAGGCGGCAAAGCTAGTAGTTTAGAACCAATCCCAGCAGATGACCGTGATACTCAGTGGCAGACAGTTCTCGTTTGCCTTACTCGGTCAACTCGCCTGCAAATATGACGTGGAAGAAACTCAAACCAATTGTACATTTGCTAGAAACGACCTATGAAAAAAGGATTAAGGCTCCATCTCAGGAACTAGAACACTACCTCCGGTTCTGGCATCGCTGCGAAATCCTGCCTAAATGGGATATCACAATTGTTTCCACTTGATTGGGATTTTATTTAATCGCCAGTCGCTTTCTGGTAAAAATACTTTAGGCTGTGTCTCAATAAACTTATTCCACTCTGCGGAATCGACATGGAGCAACATCTTTTCAATATATTTTACAACTAAGGGATGCCAAATATTTTTTCCCTTCTGTATACAATTCGGTGCTACTTTGATTTCTTCTAACTCTAAGTAGCAAAGGATTTCACCTACCTAAGCTAAAAACAAAGAAGAAAGATATTGATCGGCAAGCTGTATCTGATTATCAAATGCTGTAAGAGTGTAATCTTTGTAAATCGCTTGAGCTGTGTTCAACCCCGAAACAGCCTGGATTCAAACGCTCTGCGGTTATCATAATTTTTCATTGTAAAGGCATTTTGTGCCGATTTGAGATTCGCACGGAAATCAGCATAAAAACTCAGGTCTATTTTACGATCAATTCGCTTCAAGCGTTGTTCAATTTCTTCTAACCGCTGTAGTACGACAATAAATGCTGTACATGAGACAGTTAAGGTGAGGATACTGGCAACTGAACCACACTGAGATATAGCAATCCTTGCAGGAGTCGTAAATTTTTTACCCCACCCCAACCCTCCCCGAACCCGCTCGCTCGGGAGTAAGAAATTCACAAATGATGCGAGGATGGCTATAGTAGGGTGGATACTGGAGAAAGATTAGAGTTTACTTTACGCAACATAGCAACTATTTCAGGCGGCTGCTTCTGTGCATCCCGAATCACACCGCAAGCTCGTAGATACTTCCCACTATTCTAAACCTTGATTACTCGACTCAGGAATAGTAAATGTTACATCAACTGCACTCATCTTTTTGACCTTTCCTAAATCTGAATATTTACTTTACTTATATAATTAAATTTATTGACGTAAAATTTTTAACTATAAAAATATTATGTGTGCTTTAAATGTATATTACTATCAGGAGTAATGCCAAAGCCAAAAACCGATCGCCCCCACACCCCAAAATTCGTGAAGCGAAGCTATCCCGTAGGGAATCGCACGCTTTCGCGCAAGTTATTCCCCAAGACACTGGTCAGCCCGGTCAACAGCGCTATCCTAGTAGTTATATAGCCCTTAAACCCGATCGACCCGGAGGCCCCTTGTTTAGCCTAGTTCAAAACACTTCTCGCAAAGGAGAAATTCTAGAGGTCGTCTTCCGCAACGGTTGGGACTACATGAAAAGCCTCCTAACCGGCCGCAAAACCGACGCACCCAGTCTCCCAACTCCAGCAGTTCTCCGCAACATCCTCGTCGAATTAGGCCCAGTTTTTGTCAAATTGGGACAATTGCTGAGCACCCGTCCCGACCTTTTACCGGCCAGCTACATCGAAATCCTCTCCACGCTACAAGCGGAAGTGCCGCCCGTACCGTGGTCGCAAGTAGAACTTATCGTCCGCAAGGAACTCACACAATCTCTCGAAGATACCTTTGCCAAATTTAACACCGAAGCTGTCGCCGCAGGTTCGATCGCCCAAACCCACAAAGCTACTTTAAAAGACGGTCGCGAAGTCGCCCTCAAAGTTCAGCGCCCCGGTATTGAGATTGTCATCGAACAAGACATCGCCGTGCTCCGAGGTTTGGCAGAACTTGTCATGCTCACAGACTTCGGTCAACAATACGATATTGTCGCCCTCGCAGAAGAATTTGCGATCGCCCTGCGTGCAGAACTAGACTTCATTCAAGAAGCCAGCTACACAGACGAACTGCGCCGCAATTTATCTAAAAGTAAATGGTTTGACCCCACACAAGTTGTCCTACCACAGATTAACTGGGAGTTGACTACAAAAAAACTCTTAGTAATGGAGTGGCTGAACGGAGTCCCAATTTTGTTAGGCGACTTGCAAGGAATTCGCCATAAAGGAGATGTAAATGCCGAACGCGAAGAAATTACAACCTTGCTTTGCCGCGTTTTCTTCCAGCAGTTGTATATCGACGGATTCTTTCACGCAGACCCCCATCCCGGCAATTTATTTTATCTCAAAGACGGCCGCATAGCTTTGCTGGACTGCGGCATGGTCGGCAGATTAGACCCGCGCACTCAGCAAAATTTGACAGAAATGTTGCTGGCAATTGTCGATTTAGACGCTCAGCGCTGCGCTCAATTAACTTTGGAAATGGCTGAATTTGCTCAGCCGACAAGTTTAGTTAATCTAGAGAACGATTTGGCTCGAATGCTCCGCAAGTATTACAATATCAGCTTGTCGCAAATGAACTTGTCGGAAATTTTTTATGAGGTGCTGGAAATCACCCGCAAAAATAAAATTCGGCTCCCCAGCAATCTCGGTTTGTATGCAAAAACTCTAGCTAATTTGGAAGGACTGGCGCGCTCTTTTAATCCCCGATTTAATATTGTAGAGCAGGTCAAACCGTTGATGACCGATATGTTTCGGCGTCAGTTATTAGGAGATGATCCAATCCAAGCTCTGCTGAGAACTGCCCTGGATCTGAAAAGCTTATCTTTGCAATCTCCGCGACAGGTGGAAGTGCTTTTAGACCGGGTTACTTCGGAAACTTTGAAGTGGAACTTGACACTAAAAGAACTCGATCCGCTACGCCGCACTCTGGGGGATTCTGCGAACCGACTTTCTTTTAGTATTGTTGTGGGTTCGCTGATTGTGGGGGCGGCAATTATTTCTTCTAACGCACAAACTCCTCAGCTATCTTTTCTGAGCACTGGTTTGTTTGGGGCGGCGAGTTTTTTGGGTTTGTGGTTAGTTATTAGCATTATGCGATCCGGGCGTTTGCGGAGTTAATTGTACAATATCGCTATGTGTTGTAGAACGGGCCGGGAAGCCTGTTCTTGAGAATGGTGGAGGATGTAGAATATAGCCAACAAGTGCAACAACCGCATAAAGGTAGGCTATGTCACAGCATGATGCTTCTCTCCCAAATTCGGCAATTAGAGACAACCGCCACCGCGGCACTGTGGGCGATTTTTTGAAAGCCAAGGTTGAGGAAAACTCAACCTTGTCAATTGTTTCTGCTTACTTTACAATTTATGCTTTTGATGCTTTGAAGGAACAACTTCTAAGTATTAAAAGCCTGAAATTTCTCTTTGGCGAACCGCGCTTCATCAAGTCCCTTGACCCCAGTAAAACTGATAAAAAGGCTTTCCAAATTGAGGATGAGGGCTTGCAGCTACAGAATCGGTTGGAGCAAAAGCGGGTTGCGAAAGAATGTGCAGAATGGATTGAAAAAAAAGTACAGATACGGTCGGTAAAGCAATCTAATTTACTGCACGGCAAAATGTATCACATTGCTCATAAGGAAACTGAAAATGCTATTATGGGCAGTTCAAATTTTACCGTGCGGGGACTGGGATTAGGTACAAAATATAACAATATTGAACTCAATCTAGAAGTAGATAGTAAACGCGATACCCGCGACCTTAAAGCCTGGTTTGATGAACTCTGGAATGATGCCGAACTCCTCGAAGATGTCAAACAAGATGTGCTGCTGTACCTAGAGCAACTTTACCAGAATAATTCTCCTGAGTTTATCTACTACAAAACTCTGTTTCATATCTTCGAGACTTTTCTAGAGGATCTAGAAAAAAGCGATATTCTCAGCGAACAGCTACACCTATTTGATACAGAAATCTGGAAATCTCTATTTGAATTTCAAAAAGACGGAGTTAAGGCAGCCATCAATAAAATTCGACGATATAACGGGTGTATTATTGCTGACAGCGTTGGTTTAGGGAAAACATTTGAAGCTCTAGCGGTTATTCAATATTTTGAACGGCGGAATGAAAAAGTTTTGGTTCTGTGTCCCAAAAAACTCCGCGAGAATTGGACTGTATATCAAGCACAGAACAATAGCGATATCAATCCTTTTATTAAAGACCGCTTTAGCTATACAGTCCTATCTCACACTGACCTGAGCCGCGATTCCGGTTGTTCTGGGGACATTAATTTAGAAACGATTAATTGGGGCAACTATGACTTGGTAGTTATTGACGAATCCCACAATTTCCGCAACAACATCAAGAGTAAACGGGACGAATTTGGCAATCTAATTAGAAAGAGCCGTTACGAAAGGCTGATGGATGACATTATCAAGAGCGGTGTCAAAACTAAGGTGCTACTCTTATCAGCAACTCCGGTTAACAATGATTTAAAGGATTTGCGGAATCAACTTTATTTTATCACAGAAGGTGGCGACGCTGCGTTTGGGGAATCGCTGGGAATTGCCAGTCTGCGCGATACACTAGCTGATGCTCAGGGGAAATTTACCAAGTGGGCCAAGAAAAGTCGCGATCGCAAAACTAGCGAACTGCTGGAAGAACTTAGTTCTGCTTTTTTCAAACTGCTTGACGAATTGACGATCGCACGATCTCGCAAGCACATTCAAAAATACTATAAAGATGCGATCGCCCAATTAGGCGGCTTTCCAGAACGGCTCAAACCCATCTCGGTATTTCCTGAGATTGACCTAAAGGGTGAGTTCATGTCCTACGAACAGCTTAACAGCGAAATTTCTAAATATCAACTCTCCCTATTCAACCCCTCAAAGTATGTCCTATCGCAATACGGATCGCTGTATGAAAATAAAGGAGTGCGAAATTTCAAACAGAGCGATCGCGAACGCTCTCTGATCGGCATGATAAAGGTTAATTTTTTGAAACGCCTGGAAAGCTCGGTGAATTCCTTCGCTATCACAATGCAGCGGACTATTGACAAAATATCAGAGTTACAAAAACGACTCGAATCCTTCAGGAATTGGCAAGACGAAAACGCGGAAATTGATTTCAAGGATTTAGAGTTCGAGGCAGAAGAAGACGAGGATTTACGAGCGGCGTGGGAGGTGGGCAAGCTAAAAGTTAAAATGGTGCACCTCGATGTCGAAACCTGGTTAAAAGACATGAAAAGCGACAAGAAAAAGCTTAAAAAAATTTACAATTCTGCCCAAAGCATTTCTGTTGAACGCGATGCCAAGCTGGCTGAGTTAAAAGAACGGATCGCCGAGAAAGTTAAGCATCCTACAACTAACAAGTATGGCCAACCAAATCGCAAGGTTTTAGTCTTTACTGCCTTTGCAGATACGGCAGTCTATCTCTACGAAGGATTGCGGGAATGGGCAAAAGTAGAATTGAAAATTAACTTAGCTTTGGTGACTGGGGGATCGGTGGCAAATAAGACTACCTTTGGCAAAAACGAGTTCAATCACATCTTGACAAATTTTTCGCCTTTCGCCAAGAAACGCGCCCAAATTCCATCTATGCAGCAAGACGGCGAGATTGATTTATTAATTGCCACAGATTGTATTTCAGAAGGGCAAAATTTACAAGATTGTGATTATCTGATTAACTACGACATACACTGGAACCCAGTCCGAATTATCCAGCGGTTCGGTAGGTGCGATCGCATTGGCAGCCCCAACCACACGGTACAATTAATTAATTTTTGGCCGACAGAGGACTTGGATCAATACATCAATCTGAAAAATCGAGTAGAAGCACGGATGGCTTTAGCGGACATGGCTGGTACATTTGAAGATAACCTGCTGGAGGCAAAGGAGATTCAAGAACTGATTGAGAGTGATTTGAAATACCGCGACAAGCAGTTGCTCCGATTTAAAGACGAGGTGCTGGATCTCGAAGATTTCACGGAGAGTGTAGCCCTAACGGAATTCACTCTCGATGATTTCCGAATGGAACTAGCCAAATACATTGAGAGCAACCGCAAACTACTCCAAGATGCCCCTTTAGGACTCTATGCAGTAGTTCCAACTAACTCGGAGTACCCGATAATTGCTCCCGGCGTAATTTTTTGCCTCAAACAGAAAGGCGATTGTCTTGATAATAAAACCGTCAACCCACTGCAACCATACTTTTTAGTTTACGTTCGAGAAAATAAGGAAGTGCGATTAACTTTTGCTCAACCCAAACAAATACTTGAAATATATCAGTTGCTCTGCGCGGGGTGTACTGTTCCCTATGAAGAGTTGTGCAACTTGTTCGATCGACAAACTAATAACGGATTTGATATGAGTTTGTATAATGATTTGCTTCAGCGGGCGGTTGATTCAATTGCAGGTATTTACAACAAGCGGCTCATCGGCAATCTGCTGTCTAGCCGCCGTGCTGTGTTGGTTGAGCAAGCGCATCAGGTTAAAGCAACAAGTGATTTTGAACTGATTACCTGGCTGGTAATCAAATGAGCGTCAGCGAACAACAAGCCAAAGCATCTATCAATCAAGCTTTAAGTAGTTTTGTCAAGGGAAAACTTGCCGATAACGCTAGAAATTTGTTTTTAGCTCTTGGCTACCGCAGTGACAGAACGAGTCAATTTTATCCCAATACTTCGGATAACTTTATTGCGAGTTTTGACATAGATCAAAAGCTAAACTCCCAAAAAGCTCTTTTAAACGAATGGCTGTCGGTTGATTTTCTCTTCCAATTTACCGGGAGCGAAATTGCAGATAATAGCCAGTTTGTCGAATTTGATACTAGCAGTAGTGAGAGTGCCTTTTTTACTTCGTACTTGTTTTTCGCGATCGCACTGCGGAGGAGTGCGTACACTATCGAAGAACTTGACGGCATTATCCGCGAGATTAATAAAATTTTACCGATGCCGGCGATCGTTCTCTTTCAGCATGGAGAAACTCTGACTTTATCCATTATCAACCGTCGCCAACACAAGCGCAATCAATCTGAAGATGTATTAGGAAAAGTCAAACATATTAAAGATATCCCATTCGCTAGTCCGACAAACTCTCATTTAAAAATGCTCTTCAATATTTTTTTAACAGAGTTGCATGAGAATCATGGCTTTAGCAACTTTGACGAATTTCATGAAGCTTGGCATAAAACTATTCCTGACAGCATCAAATTTAAAAAAGAGCGCCTACCGCCAGATTCGCTTCGGGTTTACCTGCAAGAAATCGGTCGAATTCCCATGCTCAAAGCTGACGAAGAGATTGAACTAGCTCGTAAAATTGCTGAATTAGAATTAGAGGGCAGCCGAAAAGCTAAAAACCAAATGGTAGAGTCTAACTTGCGGCTGGTAGTCTCCATTGCTAAAAAATATCAAAATAGAGGGCTGGATTTCTTAGACTTGATTCAGGAGGGAAATCTCGGTTTAATGAGGGCTGTAGAAAAGTTTGATTGCACGAAGGGCAACAGGTTTTCCACCTACGCATATGGGTGGATTCGTCAGGCAATTACGCGGGCTATTGCCGAACGATCGCGGAGTATCCGCCTACCAGTTCACGTTTATGAAACTATTTCGCAGATTAAGAAAACTACCAAACAGCTTTCTGAAGAAATCAGTCGCAAGCCTACCGAAGAAGAAATCGCTACTAAAATGGAGATAACAATTGCCAAATTGCGATTGGTTATTAAATCTGCTAAATCTATCATTTCCTTAGATACTAAAATGGGTGATTATGAAGACTGTACATTGGGAGACTTGATTGAATTCGATGGAGAAACACCAGAAGAACAAGCAGCTAAAAATTTGTTTGCCGAAGATTTAGAAAGCGTTTTAGATACTCTCAGCCCTCGACAACGTGACGTTATTCGGATGCGATTCGGTTTGGATGACGGCCGCGAGAAAAGTCTACAGGAAATCGGCAATATATTTAATCTTACCCGCGAGCGGATTCGGCAAATTGAGGGTAAGGCTTTACTAAGATTGCGCCATCCCAACCGCAACAGCATTTTAAAAGATTATATTCGGCCTACACCAATTTATCAAACTGAGACAAAAAGACCGATCGCCAAACCGATGCAGCCCAGACAGTTCAACATTCCAGAAAACTTGTCTCGTAGCCATTGCGACACTTTCTTACAGGAGCCTGTTGATGATAAAATAGTTGAAGCAGCTAATATGACCGAACCCTTAATTCCTTTTAACACTTTCATAGAAAAATCCAATATAGAACAAACAAACTTGGCTCAGACTTACCTGTCGATTGCAGATGGAATTGAAAACTATCTCAATTATGCAAATTTGAATCAGGATAATTGGCACAGAACCCAAATAACAGAAAATGAATTGAATAAAGCGATTAAACCGATGAAACAAAATTCAGCAGACTTACTCAAACAACTCACCGCACTGGAGCAGGTTTTTTCCCAATTAGAAAAACGGCTGTCAGAGGCGAGTCAAAAATTGCTAGACCCTGGTATACCTATATCTCAAAAGCTGATTCAAGAACTTGATGAGTCCCATAAAAAGTTTATTCAGCTTCGCGACAAGGTGCTAGAACTGGCTGAATATTTGGCAGTATCGACAACGCTGAAAGTTGAGGAAATTGGTTCTTTAGCAGATATCAAGTCTGTACTTGAGCATGTGGATTTGGCCGAGAAGCAAAAAAGTGCAATCGCTCTTGTCCGCGACTCTGCTTTGAGGGTTCTGGAACGAATTTTAGCGATCGCCCATCGAGTAGAGAGCAATTTTCAATCATTGCTGGAATGTCAGGACAAAGCCCGCGAACTTCAACGCGCCATCTCCGAATCGCAGGAGTCTGACTTGCATCCCGACACCCTACTATTGGCTGACGGCAATCATCCTTTCTCCAAACTGCTAACACTGATTGCAGAATTGGAAGAAGCAGATGAAGAGCGTTTGGATTCCTTACATGATGCCGTATCTGAATCGTTTGGAAGAACTCTGGCGATGGCAGCAGTCAGAGGAAAACTGATTATTCAGGCGGAAGCAATACCAGATTTGCCTGCTGTTTCTACTAACAATAACTTAGACGAAACTTCCTTAGTTGATGAGCCGGAATCTGAAACTGTGCTTATTGTCGAACAACCACCCGCAGCAGAGTTGACATCGGTATTGACAGATGAGGCGATCGCGCAAACCCCTAAAAATATCCCAGATATTCCATCAATAGAACCGCAAACCTCAACTCACAGCGATCGGCAACATTCGGAAAATAAGCAAGGGAAAGAAGTAGAAAATCAGGAAAATAAAAAAAGAGAAGAAAAACAGCCTCTTTACAGCTCATCGCCCAATGATACCGCTCAAAAAATCGCTCAATCTATCTTGGACGACCCCGATATAAAACGCCCAGCAGTTCTGCACGACTTAGTTTGGCGGCTGATTCTCGAACAAAAACTCAGCCTTGCCTTTCATTTAGCTCACTGCTTTGAAAAACAATACTCCAACTTAGATCCGCACCTGCCACCGCAGTTAATTCGAGCAATATTGCTAGGACAAAACCTGCGCGATGATGTAGGATATGGAAAACTTGCAAATCTGCTTAAAGATGACTTCACCAGTTACACCGCCAGCTATTCATTACCAGAAAAAAGTGAATGGAATCAAGCCGTAAGCTTGCTCTTGGCAGCAGCAGCACTGCGACCGTCTTTACTAGCCCCAAATACAGGTGCTTCGCACCTTTTCCAGGAGCTTCAATTCGGTAAAGCTGGACTCGACAAACTGTATGATTATTGCCAAATAATCGCTAGACACGGCGATCGGCAGCGGGCCCTAGATACAAAAGCCATCAAGAAAGCAAAAACTCTGGCAGCCTTGCAAAAAGATTTAGACGACTTGTATATAAAAATCGAGGATTGGTGGTCTCAGGCACCGCAACAAGATTTGATTTATGGTCATGCAAAGAAAGTTTGGGTCGAGTGGTTGAATCCCGGTGAACTTTTTTACACTCTGTGGCTTCCCATCAAGCAAAAAGATTTGAGCCAACTTCCCTTCCTCAAGAAGCAGATCGAGAGATTATCTAATGAGTCCAATCTAGACGGGGAAATTCAGCGAACAGAGCGCAAAATTCGTCGCCCTAAAGGTGCTGGTATCATTACAGGTAAAGCCCTCATTCAGCTTCGCTCTCGCGCTCGGCAATTTTTGAATTGGGTGGGTCGCTGGGTTAAGGAGCAGGAATCGCGCTTAGCTGAAAGCGAAAATTATCTTCAGAAAGAAGCCAAACAGTTAAAACAAGATATTGAGAATCTTCAAGATATGGTTCTCCAAGAATTAGATACCTTTGAGGCGACAAAACCTCCAGTGTTTATTTTAGCTGGTATTGCCTGTTGCCGAAAAGCTGTGGAAGACATCGGCAATATCTTCGATCCAGATACCGAATTGCCAACCGCAGAACCTTACCTAAAACATATCCTGCACGCAGATCTGTTGAGAATGCCATCTATCCCGATCGACGATGCCTGGGAATTGGATATTGCTAATCCTGAAGCGGGTATAAAGGGAATTTTGGAGTTAGTCAAAAATGACATTTGGGATTGGCAACAAGCATTCGATCTGCAAAGTTATGCCTGTAGTTCAAATGCTGTCGGAAATCACGAGGCTACGGCGCAAATCATCGAATACCTCGAACTCTACCCCGAACCAAAAATAGACCTCGCTCAGCTAAAGGACTTACGAAATAATCGGATTGAAGAGTGTCAAAAAATTTTGCAGGATCAGGTCGAGACTACCAGCAAACAGCTTGAAAGTGCCGTAGCTTTTGGTTTACTAAGAGAAACAGATAGAAGTGCTTATGCAGCACAGATTGAAAGCATTAAAAATGCTCATGTAACAACCAGGCGGTTTTCCGAAAAAATTGAGCTGCTTCGGGCGATCGGTCAAGGAATTAGCGCCAAGCGCCAGGAACAGATCGATCGAGTATCCGAGGAATTAGAGAGTCTTCAGCAAACAGGTATAGCAGATGCCGATCGTACCAGAATTTGCAGTGTATTGGAGCAAGGCGATATCCTGACGGCTAAGGAATATATATCTATGCTGCAAGAGCGGCGATCGCTTCCTGAACCAGAGGAAAAAAGAGATGCTTTTAAAGACTTCTTCGAGCATAAGTATGCTGCGATCGAAAAAGTGCTTGAGGAGTGCGATCGCGATCGACAAAAAAAGCAAGACCTAATTCCCAACATTTCCAAAGGGAAAAGTATCGCAAAAATCCAGATACCGCAAGGAACTCAAGCCAAAAAAGCCGCTGATATGCTAGACGCTTGGTTTGCAGCCAAGGGAAGGAAGCAAGAAATCACAGAGAAAGATGCTCGCCAAATTCTAAGCAACCTCGGTTTTAACATAACATCTCTTACATTTAAAAAATCAGGACAAAATACCTGGATTGACGTTAATGCTGAGCCGATATTTGACCAAAATCGCTGTCCTGTGTCTGCCTATGGTTCAGCCGCGAAGGGTCATTACCGCATTCTTTGTGTATGGGATAGACCGAACGAACAGGATCTCCTCAATGCCGTTGGAGAAACTGCTCTTGGAGGGCCGATATTCGTCTTTCATTTTGGGCGAATGACTGAAAAGAAACGCCGAGATTTGGCTGATTTGTGTCGGCAGCGTCGGAGCACTTTCATTGTGATAGATGATGTGCTGATGCTCTACCTTTGCGGAGAACAAAAAACACGCTTACCTGTATTGTTTGATTGTACCTTACCCTTTACTTTCTTAGAACCTTATAAAACCGCAGCAGGAGAGGTTCCGCCTGAGATGTTTTACGGGCGAGTACGAGAACGGGAATCCATAATCGATCCTCTTGGTTCTTGTTTGATTTATGGAGGTCGGCAGTTAGGTAAAACCGTTTTGCTTAAGTATGTACACCGGACTTTTCATGGAACCGACGCGGGAAGGAACGCCCTATTTTTGGATATTAAAGAAATTGGACGCAACCAAGCTTTAGATAAGATTTGGGATTTACTAAACGGAGAATTGGATAAATTGAAAATTCCTGATACCAATCGGCGCAATTCCGTTCGCGAAAGCAGCTTGCTGCGGATTAAAAATTGGCTGGAATTGGACAAGCAGCGGCGCTTTTTGCTGTTGTTGGATGAGGCAGATAATTTCCTTGAAGCCGATGGTAAGGAGGATTTCCTCCGCTGCGATGAGCTCAGAAAATTAATGATGGAAACTGACCGACGTTTTAAGGTAGTCTTTGCCGGATTGCACAACGTTCTGAGAACCACTAGACAAGCAAATCATCCGCTGGCTCACTTTGGCAGGCCGATCTGCATTGGGCCTCTGCTGAATAATGGTGAAATGCGTGCGGCAACAGCTTTGGTAGAACGTCCGCTGGCTAGTCTTGGCTATCGTTTTGAATCACTTGATTTAATCCCGCGCATTCTTTGGCAGACTAACTATTATCCGAGCTTGATTCAACTCTATTGCGAGCAGTTACTCAAGCACATTACTAACCCAGATGTCCCTACTTTCGATCCTAAAATTAGTCCGCCTTATGTGATTACTTCTCGCCATGTAGAAGAAGCTTATCAAAGTCAAGACCTTCGCAATAATATTCGCGATCGCTTTAAGTTGACATTGGGGCTCGATAAGCGCTACGAGGTAATTGCCTACTCGATTGCTGATGGCTCTCAGGAGGATGAAACAGGCATGGAGGATGGGTTTTCTGTATCTTGGATTCGCGAACAAGTCTTGTATTGGTGGTCGGACGGATTCGCGGGAAGGTCATCGGAAGATGAAATTCTTGCTTTACTAGAAGAAATGGTCGGATTAGGAGTTTTACGAGAAACCAATCCAGGTTACTTCACTCTGAGAAGTTCTAATTTAGCCTTGCTTATGGGTACGCAACCAGAAATTGAAGCAGAACTTCTGAGACCGCGTGAAGCTCCACCTGAATACGAACCTGCTACTTTTCGGTCTCCTCTTGTCAAAAATAAAGCTGATTCCCGGCGCAGTCCTTTAACTGTTCAACAGGAATCAGAGCTGCTGCGCCGGGAGTATGGTGTCTCTATTATATTTGGCTGCCAAGCCGCAGGAATTGACGATTTGAGAGTTTTTATGGAAGCAGCATTTAGTAAGAAGGATTGCAAAATTCACTATTTAGAAAATCTCTCAGATCGATCGGATTTCAGCCAGCGTTTGACAGAAATTAGTAACCGTCGCAAGAAAGATACTACGACACTTATTTTTGTGTCTGCCAGCACCCTTTGGAGTAAGGATTGGGTTGATGAGGCAATTCAGAAAATCAAAAGATTGAAGAAAGAAGCGTTTATTCAGCTTGTTTTTGTCGCCGACCCTCAGAAGGCTTGGCAGTTAGTTATTCATAATTGGACAGGTTTTGATTTCTTTAAGGATCTGAGATTTTTCAGTCTCAAACCTTGGCACGATGCGGCGCTGCGACATTGGTTGGAAGATGCTAAGTTGCCCAGCGGACTAGAAGTTAGAAAGAAGATTACGGAAGTTACAGGCAATTGGTCAAACCTGTTGCAAAAATTCTATCAATTTTCTCAATCTAATCCGGATCGCTGGCAAGATTCCTTGGCGGAACTGAAGAATCAATTTAATAACTCTGACAAATTAATTAATTCAATGGGCTTTGACGGTTGCGAACCTCAAATAAAGCTGGTGATGAGAACTTTGGCCCAATGGCGAGAAGCAGCAGCGGTTGAGGAATTAATTGAGGTTCTTGATGATGTATCGCCTGAAATTCTCAAGCAGACTCTCAGATGGGCGGAGCTCCTCAGTCTTGTCTCGCATTTAGGAAATCAGAAGCAAGACGGTAAGGATTACTGGCAGATTGACCCTGTAGTTGGTCGTCTGCTCGAATCTATGGCAGAGTAATACAAACTTTCTGCTGTGCGATGTACTTAAGCAGATCTCTGACTTAAGATAGGCGATCGCACGCAGCCGCTAAGTCTAAGCTAGAAATTATTCCATAAACCTAATTGAGGAAAAAAAGATGAGTAGCGGTCACGCCAGCCATAAAGGATCTTCCACAAAACCCAATACCAACACTAACGGTCAAATTACATCCCCTGCGGACCAACCCGCTGACCCGCTAAATCAAGAAACATCCGGTTATCCGTTCCATAATGAAGCAATGGAAAATCCTGTAGCCACCGCACGGCCCGACGAAGAGGCTGAGTCTGCCGAAACACAGCAATAGTTATATCGATTAAATTAGCACCGATATGCTATCTGCGAGGCGGTTCATTAGATTTTTGATAACAACTCACGTTTGTACTAATTACATCTTGCACCTGTCCCCAGAGTCCGCCAGAGTTTTCAATCTCGGCCGGACTCTTTCGGCAGGTTCAGTAGTACCTAAAAACTTCTAGACTAAAAACTCAAGTCCTTACGAGAAACCTACTTAACATAAAATTAAAGTTAGGGATTATTGCTAAATGAGCGGGATTAACCAAGTATTGGAACAGGAAAAATTGCCGGAATTGGGGCTAGTCTGCATTACAACATCCGATGCAGTGCGCTTTCGCACTGTCACCCGGAAGCGACTTTTACAGCTTTCGGAAGCTGAACAAGAAAAAGTATTGCGCGAGTTGTATGCAGACAACTTAAAACGGCTTCACAAAGCCATCGACTTCTGTTCAGCTAATCAGATTAAGCTCTACCGGATGACTTCTGCACTGTTCCCTTTTGCAGATACAGATTTGGGGGAAGCAGTGCTAGACTCCATGACTGAGGAATTGCGGACTACGGGCGCTCGCGCTCTTTCTTTGGGCATCCGCTTGGTACTCCATCCCGATCAATTTGTGGTGCTCAGTTCCGACAAGCTTTCTGTGGTTGAAAATAGCATTAAAATTCTCGCCACTCATGCTTTAATTTTAGATATGTTGGGACAGCCCCGATCGCCCCAGGCACTGATGAACATTCACGGCGGCAAGAGCGATCGCAGTTCGCAGCTCAAATCAGTCATCCGCGACTTACCAGAATCAATTCGATCGCGCTTAACGTTTGAAAATGACGAATACGCTTACAGTTCCTCGGAAATTTTAGAAGTTTGTCTCGATACCGGCGTACCAATGGTTTTTGACGCCCACCACCACGTCATTCACGAACATTTAGAAAGTTATGACGACCCCAGCGTTGCCGAAATGTTCGCAGCAGCCCGCACAACTTGGTCGGTTCCTGAATCGCAATTAGTACACATATCAAATGGCAGAGAATTTTTTGCTGACCCGCGCCACAGCGATGTAATTACAGAAATGCCTAATTGTTATTATCAGGCTCCTTGGATTGAAGTAGAAGCTAAATTCAAAGAATTAGCTATTGAAAAGTTGCGCGCTGAATGGTTGTCTGCGAATGTTCCACAATTTACCAGTGTCTCGTAGGGGCGGGTTTTACCAACAATAATTTCCTCAAACCAATCATCTCGAAAACCCCCCCCCACCCAACGGTAAATCCAAAGAACAGGCAAGATGCCTGTTCCACAAAGAATGAATTTTATTGTGGGGTGGGTGTCCCGCCCGCCCGGTTTAGCCCGACAGTCCGAGAGGGGTTTTTAACCCATATCTCATAGCTAAAGTCTTCTAAAATAGGACTAAAATAGATAGATATTGAGATCGTATTTCCAGTCGGTTTTAACTTACATCTTGCACCATTGTCAAGAACAGGCAAGATGCCTGTTCCACAATAAAATTCATCTCTTGTGGAACAGGCATCTTGCCTGTTCCTAAACAAGTAATTAAGAATGTTGCAATATCTCAGTTTTAACCGACTTTAGCGTTGAGGCAGGCGTTTAAACCCCTGCCAGAATGCCGGATTACCCAACTGTAGAACTGCCGGAATCGGTAAAAACCGCGTTAATACCAACTATAAATTATGTGCGGACGATACACTTTAACTACTTCAGGTCAAATCATCGCCGAATTCTTCAAACTGTCGGAAGTTCCCGACATCAAAGCGCGATACAATATCGCCCCAACTCAATCAGTGGCGACAGTCACAGCTTCTCCAAAGCAAATGGAGCGACAGTTTCAATTCATGCGCTGGGGTTTGATTCCAAGTTGGGCAAAAGACATGAAAATGGGCAGCAAGATGATCAATGCGCGATCGGAAACTGTAGCCGAAAAACCTGCTTTTCGCAGCGCCATCAAGCACAGGCGATGTTTGATAGTCGCTGACGGTTTCTACGAATGGCAACAGCAGGGAAAGAACAAACAGCCTTACTATTTTCAAAAGGCAGACGGCGAACCTTTTGCTTTTGCCGGTTTGTGGGAAAATTGGGAATCTCCCGAAAAAGAAAACATAGTATCTTGCAGTATAATTACTACCGCTGCTAACGAAACAGTGGAGCCGCTGCACGATCGAATGCCAGTGATTCTCCCCGACAGCGATTGGGAACAGTGGCTAGATCCTTCTGTTAAAAATGCTCAGGAAGTTTTGCCCCTGTTAAAGCCTTATGCTTCCGAAGCTATGAAAGCAAAGGCGGTAAGTGCGATCGTCAACAGTCCAAGTAGAGACACTCCCGAGTGTATTAGCGATGGGCAATAAATCATTGGATCGGACAAAACCGAGATAGTTTGAGTTAGGATCTAAAATGATGTTTGAGCTGTAGCTTTGGTTTGCTAAGGCTCAGTTTAACTCAGTTGTTATTTGCTCAAACATTTTTTAATCTTAACATCAGTTAGAAGACAAAAAATATGATCGGATACGTTACACTCGGTACCAACGATATTGAAAGTGCAGCAAAGTTTTATGATGCTTTGCTTGCTGAAATTGGCGCTAGACGATTTATGGAATTAGACCAATTTATCGCATGGAGTGTTTCTCCCGGTCGACCAGCACTTGCTATTACAAAACCATTTGATGGTAACAGAGCAACTGTTGGCAATGGAGTAATGATAGCTCTTCAAGTTGACAGTCCCGAAAAAGTCAACTTAGTTTATAACAAAGCGATCGAACTTGGGGCTAAGGATGAAGGAGCAGCAGGACCAAGAGGCGTGTTGCCGGGGTTTTATGCGGGATATTTTCGGGATCTTGATGGTAACAAGCTGAACGTGTTTTGTATGATGGGGCCAAACACTTAAGATTTTGATTTTTCGGGAGGCTCGCATAAAACAAGCAACTTCCGCGTGTTAGGTATTAGTTATCAATTCCTAAATAAGAGTTGATAACTAATAACTAATGACTAATGACTAATGACTAATAACTAAATTAACTCTCGTACATCCGGGCTTCAGCCGCCTCGGGATTTTCCTCGCAATACTCGTCAAAAGCCGTTTTCTCAAGCTTCAGCGATCGCTGATGAGAAGCCTCAGCCTGCATTTCCTCTACAATATCCCACGCTACCGCGCACTCTCTAGAAGTAGCGCCTTTCTCGGCACAGATAGTTCTGGCATCCGCGATCGCCTGTTCGATTTCTTCCTCAAATAAAACACTTTTCGGCTTCTCGACAAAATCGCTTTTTGTCAAGATATCCGTTACCGAAATAATACCCAGCAGTTTGTCTTTAATCACCGGAGCTCGGCGGATTCGGGTATTGGCGAACAACCTCGCCACGTATTCCACGCCCAAGTCTGGATTCACCGTGATGCACGGTTTGGTCATAATCTCGAAGACGCGGACTTTCTGGGGGTCTACTCCGTAGGCTGTTACTTTGTAAACAATATCCGTTTCCGTGACAATGCCGTAGGCGTCTTGTTCGTGGCGGCGTTCCACAATTAAAGCGCGCAAACACAGTTCGTTCATCATCGCCACTGCTTCAGCTACAGTCGCTGAACCGCGAATGGTGACAACTTCTGTGGTCATAATATCTTGGGCTTTCATCATCATTTTTTATTGCTTCCTGCTTATAAAGTCTAGTGCGTCCCGATTGGCGGCTGTCCATGTGATTCCTCATCATTAGGACTTACCCTCAGAAACCCGGTTTCTACTGAGATGTTCCACCATTATCAATAACCCTTCTATGGGCGGGCTCTCCTGCCCAACCCCTACTCCCCACAAGAAAATGCAGTTGTTGTGGAACAGGCATCTTGCCTGTTCTTGACAATGGTGCAACAGATGAGTTTCTACCCAAATGTTGGGTTTAGGAACGATAAATCCGGTCAGTAACCGGGTTTCTGAGAAATCGTGCGATCGCAAACTAATCATAAAACCTTTAACGCCACTCGGGCTGACAAGTTGCCTGAAACAGCCGATCGCTCCCCCGGAACCTCCGGAGTCCGCGAGTTCCCGCTTGCATAGGGGCCAGCGTGCGATCGATCGAGCAAGAGTGAAGCATTCGGGTGATCGATCTTTGAGCTGGTTGAACCCAGATTTTCCAGCCCCAGTCTCAAAGAAGCAAAAGTTAACACAAACTAAGCAACTGCTTGCGCTCGCACAGATCCCCGCCTCTGATAAACTTGATTGCTGGGAGTGCAAAAGAGCACAAGGCACGCATCAGCAGTTGGGAGGATCTAGTTCGTGGACAATGTAATCGGTTTAGAGATTATCGAAGTAGTTGAGCAGGCAGCCATCGCCTCCGCTCGCTTGATGGGCAAAGGCGAGAAAGATGAAGCCGACAGAGTGGCTGTAGAAGCCATGCGGGAGCGCATGAACAAAATTCATATGCGCGGTCGCATCGTGATCGGCGAAGGCGAACGCGATGACGCACCCATGCTTTACATCGGCGAACAAGTAGGTATTTGTACCCGCGAAGATGCCAAAGATGTCTGCAACCTAGATGAATTGATCGAAATTGACATCGCTGTTGACCCCTGCGAAGGTACTAACCTCGTGGCTTACGGTCAAAACGGTTCGATGGCAGTTTTGGCAATCTCTGAAAAAGGTGGTTTGTTTGCGGCACCGGATTTCTACATGAACAAATTGGCTGCTCCTGCGGCTGCTAAGAATCATGTAGATATTCGCAAAACGCCAACCCAAAACCTCAAAATTATCTCTGATTGTCTCGGCCGCAGTATTGAAGATTTGGTGGTGGTGGTCATGGATCGCCCCCGACACAAAGATTTAATTAATGAAATTCGGCAAGCGGGTGCAAGAGTTCGGCTGATCAGCGACGGCGACGTTTCGGCAGCGATTTCTTGCGCGTTTTCTGGTTCCAACATCCACGCACTTATGGGTATTGGCGCAGCACCGGAAGGTGTGATTTCCGCAGCAGCAATGCGCTGCTTGGGCGGTCACTTCCAAGGGCAGTTAATTTACGATCCGGCTGTTGTAAAAACTGGTTTGATCGGTGAAAGCAAAGAGAGCAATATCGCCCGCCTGAACGAGATGGGCATCACAGACCCAGACAAGATTTACAATGCTGAAGAGTTGGCATCTGGAGAAACAGTTCTGTTTGCAGCTTGCGGGATTACTCCTGGAACGCTGATGGATGGAGTTCGCTTCTTTGGCGGCGGCGCTCGCACTGAAAGTTTGGTAATTTCTTCTCAGTCGAAAACTGCTCGGTTTGTGGATACAATCCATATGTTTGACCAGCCGAAATCTTTGCAATTGAATTAGTGATTAGTTAGTGGTTAACAGTTAAATGTTAACAATTAACAGTTAACGGTTAACAGTCACCGATGATTAGCAATTAGCGATAAACTAAGAACTAATAACAGGTGACTGTTAACAACTAAGAAAGAAATAGTGACAAATCACAGATATGAATATTGCAGTCGTAGGTCTCAGCCACAAAACAGCGCCGGTAGAAGTTCGCGAAAAACTGAGCATTCCAGAACAGAAAGTTGAAGCGGCGATCGCCCAATTGCGCGGCTACCCGCACATTCAAGAGGTTGCTATTCTCAGCACTTGCAACCGCTTAGAGATTTATATTGTTACCAGCGAGTCGGAACCGGGTGTGCGAGAGGTTATTCAGTTCCTTTCAGAATGCAGTAAAGTTCCTTTGCAGTCTTTGCGCCCTCACCTGTTTATTTTGCTGCACGAAGATGCCGTGATGCACTTGATGCGAGTGGCTTCTGGTCTCGACAGTTTGGTGCTCGGAGAAGGACAAATTTTGGCTCAGGTGAAACAAACTCACAAACTCGCCCAGCAGTACAAAGGTGTAGGCAGAATTTTAGAGCGCTTGTTCAAGCAAGCTCTCACAGCAGGGAAGCGAGTTCGCACGGAAACTAGCATCGGTACCGGTGCAGTTTCGATTTCTTCGGCGGCTGCAGAATTGGCTCAAATGAAGGGTCAGCATTTAGCAAGCAGCAAAATTGCGATTATCGGTGCTGGCAAAATGTCGCGGCTTTTGGTACAGCATTTGCTCTCAAAAGGAGCTAGCCATATTTCGATCGTTAACCGCTCTGTGCGTGGCGCCCTGGAGTTGGCCGGTCAGTTTAAAGATGCTGAATTGCACCTGTATCAGCTCTCGGAAATGATGCAGGTAATTGCCAGTTCTGACTTGGTTTTTACCAGTACGGCAGCTACTGAGCCACTGTTAAATAAAGCTAAATTGGAATCGGTTTTAGACCCGAATCGCCCTTTGATGTTGGTGGATATTTCTGTGCCACGCAACATTGACTCGGATGCGAACGAACTCGCTAATGTGCGATCGTTTAATGTGGACGACTTGAAAGCAGTGGTAGCTCAAAATCACGAAAGTCGCCGCAAAATGGCAATGGAAGCTCAGGGCTTGCTGGAACAGGAAGTAGAGGCTTTCGATCTCTGGTGGCGCAGTCTGGAAACAGTTCCTACTATTAGCTGTTTGCGGGATAAGATAGAATTGATTCGGGAACAAGAGTTAGAAAAAGCTTTATCACGTCTGGGTGCGGAATTTTCGGAGAAACATCAAGATGTGATTGAATCTTTAACCAGGGGGATTGTGAATAAGATTTTGCACGATCCGATGGTACAGTTGCGCGCTCAGCAGGATATTGAGGCGCGGCGGCAAGCGATGCAAACTTTGCAAACACTGTTTAATTTGGATGTGGATGTCAATCAGCAGTACAGCTAGTTTGTCATTAGTCATTGGTCATTAGTCATTAGTCAGTTGACAGGAAAGCAGTTGGCAGTTGACAGGCAAGCAGGAGTCAGATTATGTCCGGTCAATTACCATGAATAAAAATGCCTCCAACTCTTGCGGAAAAAGCATCGTTCGGGAGGGGCAATTGCTTGAGCCTGATATTAGTTATCATTCAACCAATAACTAATGACTAATAACTAATGACTAATAACTAATGACTAATAACTAATGACTAATAGGCGAATTTATCAAATAATTCTACTGATTGTAGGGCTGTGGCTGGTTTTGGAGTTGGCCTCCCGCATTGCGGCAGAAATTCTCTGGTTTCAGGAAGTTGGATATCTTCAGGTTTTTCTGTTAAAGCTGAAAACTCAAGGGTTGCTGGGGGCGATCGCAATTGCTGTTTCTTCTGCCTTTTTGCTGGGAAATTTGGCTTTAGCCCGCCGCCTGCAACATCCCGCAGAAGAAATGAAATCGCCGGTTGCGGGGGCGCTATTCGCTTCACTGAGGGCGAACAAAACTGGGAAGAATTACGAATTACCGGTTGCGAAATCCCAAATTACCTTTTCCTGGCTGCTGTTGACGGTATTCGGATTGAGTTCGATCGCAACTTTGACAGTAATTCACTGCGGGCTGTTAGCTGCAAACAGCGTCACCTATTTTGGTCTAGCTGACAATTTGCCGACACCGCCCGTGCAGTTTGGAATTGAGTCAATCCAGCAAATAGCAGTGCAGCTATTTTCTCACTGGGGGCAGTTGGGCTTGCTGCTGGGCGCAATCTTAGCTGTGGCAATTAAGCCGGATTTTTGGCTGCGGACGATCGCCCTTTTTCTCAGTTTAGCGATCGGGCTTATTTTCGCCAGTCGCTGGACAAATGTTTTGCAATATTTTCACCCTATTAATTTTAACACAACCGACCCTCTTTTCAATCAAAATATTAGCTTTTATGTATTTATTTTGCCAATCTTAGATTTGCTAGGATTCGGGCTGACAGTTGTATTTTTGTACAGTTTAGTATCTTGTGCTTTAACATATTTGCTGTCAGGAAATAGCCTGAGCCAAGGGATATTTTTGGGGTTTTCTCGATCGCAGCAGCGGCACTTGTACGGGTTGGGTGCAGCTTTAATGCTAGCCGTTGCATTCCGCTACTGGTTGGGGCGCTACGCATTGCTGTATTCGCGGGGAGACGTTACTTACGGGGCGAATTATGCTGACGTGACGGTGCGGCTGCCCTGCTATGGATTTTTGAGTATTTTGGCGGGGGCGATCGCACTTTTGATGCTGTGCCAGGTTTACCAACTCAAAATTAAAAATGAACTCATAAAAAAGATTACTTTAGCGTGGATAACTTTAAGTTTATTGGGAACTTTGCTAATGCCAACACTTGTGCAGCAACTCCTAGTTAAACCCAACGAACTAGCACGAGAAAAGCCGTACCTCAAGCGCAGCATTGCCTTTACTCAAGAAGCCTTTGACCTCAAAGAAATCGAAATAAAAACTTTCGATCCCGCCGGGAAACTTACTTATGCAGACTTAGAAAAAAATAAACTTACTATTAGCAACATCCGGCTGTGGGACAAGCTGCCGCTGCTGCAAACCAACCGACAGTTACAGCAAATTAGACCTTATTATACATTTCCTGATGCCGATATCGAGCGCTACACAATCAAAAATGAAAAAGCAAAAAAGGGAGATTCTGAAAGCCAACAAGTGTTTCTGGCAGCGCGGGAATTAGATTACACAGCAGTTGCCCCCGAAGCTCAAACTTGGGTGAACGAACACCTGGTTTACACTCACGGTTACGGCTTTACTCTTTCTCCGGTAAATACAGTCGGTGTCGGCGGTTTACCCGATTATTTTGTCAAAGATATTGGAGTGGCAGCCCAGAAAGGAGAGACTGCTTTAGAAGTAACGAGCGATCAAATTCGCGCCAGTATTCCGATAGGCTACCCGCGAATTTACTACGGCGAAGTAACTGATACAGACGCGATGGCGCCCACAAAAGTCAAAGAATTCGACTATCCCAGCGGCGAAGACAATGTTTACAATACTTACAGCGGTAGGGGCGGAATTGAGCTCGGTTCTATGTGGCGGCGCTGGCTGTTTGCTAATTATCTCAAAAATTGGCAAATGGCGCTGACGCGCAATTTTACCCCAGAAACTAAATTGCTGTACCGCCGAAATATTAACAAAAGAGTCCGGGCGATTGCTCCTTTTTTACGCTACGATTCCGACCCGTATTTAGTAGTAGCAAACGCCAATCTTAGCAATGAAGATATAGAAAAAGAAAAAGATGAAAATGGCAACGAGATTAAACCTTCACCCTCGGCCACTGATAAATATCCCAACTATCTTTACTGGATTATCGATGCCTATACAGCGAGCGATCGCTATCCGTATTCTGACCCGGGAAATCATGAGTTTAACTACATCCGCAACTCCGTTAAAGTAGTAATTGATGCCTACAACGGGTCTGTTGACTTCTACGTTGCCTATCCCTCTGATCCGATTATTAACAGTTGGATTGCTATCTTTCCCGGACTTTTCAAACCCCTTGACAAAATGCCTCCGGCTCTCCGCAAACATATCAGATATCCAGTAGATTTGTTGAGCATTCAATCCGAACGTTTGCTAACTTATCATATGGATGACCCGCAAGTGTTTTACAATCGGGAGGATTTGTGGCGAGTTCCCAATGAAATTTATGGCAGCGAACAGCAGCCCGTAGCACCGTATTATTTGATTATGAAGCTGCCAACTGAAAAAGCCGAAGAATTTATTTTGCTGCTTCCATTTACACCAGTAAGTCGCAACAATTTAATTGCTTGGATTGCAGGGCGATCGGATGGTAGCGAGTACGGAAAATTGCTGCTGTATTTATTCCCCAAACAGCGATTAGTTTACGGCCCGGAACAAATAGAAGCTTTAATTAACCAAGATCCGGTTATTTCCGAACAAATATCTCTCTGGAATCGCCAGGGTTCCAAAGCAATTCAAGGAAACTTATTAGTAATTCCCATTGAACAATCTTTACTGTATGTGGAACCTCTTTACTTAGAAGCCGAGCGCAATAGTTTGCCCACTTTAGTCAGAGTTATTGCGGTATACGAAAACCGGATCGTCATTGCAGAAAATCTTGACTTGGCACTCAAGGCACTTTTTCAGCAACAATCTACCAATAAACCCGCAATTATTCGACCTGTAGAAGGGACTGAACCAGCTTTAAAGAATCAATGAGCTGCAAAGAACGCTCTTGACGCACAGAGAAGAGACAGCGAAAAGATAAGATAAAGAGAGAAATTTATTGAGGTTTATGGGTCGGAGGCGATTTACATCTGCGTGTTTAACTATGACATTTATCATGTAAATTACTGCGATTTCTGTTTGGTAGCAGTTTTGACATCCTGCTACCAAACATCCGCATAGGGCCACATCAATGTCTCATCTCCTCCAAAATCTAGTTTCACTGTCACCTCATAACGGTCAATATGCGTGAGCTCGCAGTTTTGCCATTCAAATACAATTGTTTGGGATTATCGGTGATAATTTATACCCTTTGATTCAACAGCGGCAGCATCTGGGTAGAAGAACCCTGAAACGAATTTTTGCCTTAGCTCGCATAGCTGCAAATCAAAAAAAATTACATTGAAGCTAGGAAAAATACCGTACAGAAACCCACAGCTAGCAGTGTTTTTTGTTGCAAAAAATTGGTATGAACGCTCGCGATTCCTAGGATGATAGTTCCGAAAAATAAAAGACTTGCCACTAACAGCCCATCTCCCATAAACTTGCTACCAAAAAACATCAGGGCTATCTCAAAACCAAATAATGCAGCTACCCAATTCCACCCAGCTAGCAACGATGCAGATAGTAGTCAATTCATTGCTACAGTAAGGGCGATCGCCATTGCTATTGCCCCAACTGGTGCTGCATAATCGTACTGTCTGAAGGGAAGAAGAACAAAAAAGACTAAAGCATAAGCAACACCCGCAAAAGCCTGTCCTAATCCACTAATGATTGCGTTCCAGTTCAGCATGGCGATGGATTTTTGGAGCGGTAAAGTGAAGCGTTCATCTTCTGTTCTGATAGTAGCCGTTGAAAACCCCCAGCGGACTAAGGCCAGGAACTCTAACCCTAGGATGCGCCACAAGCAGCTTACCGCTATATTTAGGGGAGGGAACCGATTTGTTAACCAAGCGTGCTATCACAGTTTCCGAAGGTGCAAGATTAACGATGCTCGAAGACACCAGTCAGCCGGATCTGAAGGGAGAATTTTCAGACAACCAGATTATTTAGGGTCGATCGACTTAACAAATTGTTGCACAGGCTGCGGGAGAGCCGGCACAAAAGTCTTTCTAAAACCCCTAACATCGAACACTCGCCACAAAATACCTACCGCTACCGTTAAGAAAAATAACGCTCCCAAAAAATTGAACACAGTAGACAGAAAACCGCTGTTCCTTTTTTTCGGAGGTGTAATATGTTTCATGCGATATACAGCCGGCTCGTAATCTCTCGACTCCTCGCGACTGCGCCGCGGCGTTTTGGGGCGCGAACTCGCACTGCGCTTCTCAGTCAAACCCGTTTTATTAGTTTTAGTAAAACTGCTGGCCGACTTCAATTCAGAAGCGCCGCGGGTTCCCGTTAACTGGCTAGCAGAAGCCCCCGTTTTGCCTACAGCAGCATCCTGAATTCTGCTGTTAGGGCGCTGAGTCGATTTGCGTTCTGCGAGGGTACGCATCAAACTTTGCAATTGCTGAGTCGCCGCCGGCGGGCGTTCTCCTTTCCTCGCCCAATTTAACAGCATCGCCCCGGTAATCCCGCAGAGATTCGTAGCGCCTACAGAAGCCAGCCGCTTCAGCAGAGGCTGGCTGTTGGAAACAAAAATCACCAATGCCTCCGGGTGTTCCTGAGCCAAACCGTAAACGCACTGAGCCGTCGCCACCACGAGCATTGCTGGCTTGCTTTGATTTTTGATCGAAGGTTCGAGAGCTCGGTGTGTTTCCTGAGCGTCAGTTGCAATCCAGCCACTGTCGGCAAAAAATCGCATAAACTCTCTAGCTACTTGCTCTTGAGCTTTTTCTACCGCTTGCCCTGTCAGACGATCTATTTCGTCGTACACTACTTCCGGGATATAGCAAGTTCCCACCTTGGCATATTCTTGCCACACTTGGGTTCTGCCAGTCATTAAAACATCTGCATCAAAAGTTACCAATACAGGAGGAAGTTGATTAGCCATGACTTTATCCTAGAGGCTCAGATAAGTTATTTAAACTTAATCGCTCAAGTTTAAACAAATTTTGGGTTATAAAAAAATCAACTTTTGGTAGTAGATAAATTGCCCTGGGCGCGGGTCTTAATTGGAAATTAGTAGTTAGGAACCAGCTCGCCCTTCAGTTCCCCAGTTCGATCGCTCAATTCCTAGATTCCACTAATTTACCGCAACCCAAGAGCCTATTACCAGAGATGCCCGACTACTGTTAGTTCCCGATTCCCAGACGGCCAGCCATTGCCGGAGTCAACGGCAACAGCGCAGCAATCATCAAGAACAAAGCTAGCAAACCCAAAGCCGCGCGAGCGTCGTCAGGCTCAGTCAGCTCGTTGAGGCTCGGCCGCTCCAGATTTCGCTGTAAAATCAGAATCACGATCGCCCAATACAGAGCCAAAGGATTAACTAAAGAAACGATGGCCAGCACCACAAAAGTCGCCAAAGTAGTGCGACTGGCTATTTTCCGACCGTAGATTGCTTGCACGATTCTACCCCCGTCCAACTGTCCCGCCGGCATCAAATTAATCGCCGTTATTACCAAGCCCAACCAACCGATAACTACCAGCGGGTGAACGTCAACAATCTGCTGCTGCAACGCCGAACCCAAAACCACTTTTGCCAAAGTTCCCACCAAAACCGATCCCTTGAAAAATTCTGCGGGAATTTGAAACAAACTGCCGGGGTGAGACAGCAGCAAACCCGTTACCAGCATTAGCAGAGAAACTATTCCCCCAGCCGCTGAGCCGGCAAAAGCGATGTCAAACAAAACTTTACGGTTGGGCAGCAGCGACTCAAAACGGTCGATCGCTCCAAAACAACCTATCTGCAAAGTTGGTATAAAAAACGGCCAACTCAAGCGAACCTTGTACCGATTTGCCAGCACTCTGCGGGCAATTTCCCCAGAGCCTAAAACCGCCCAAATTCCGGCTGCAATTGGCAGAACTTCTAGATATCTAGCCGGCGAGTTAAAGAAATCGAAACTTAGCAGCAAACCGCCTGTCTCTAAGCTAGTAGCAATTGTTGCCAGCAGCAGCACGACTGCTAGGATTTTTTGAGACACGGTTGTTGGCTGCGGGTCGTTGGTGCTGGGCAAGATAATAACTACGGGCTTGTCGTCCTGATTTTCTACTAAAAATAGGCGGTAGCGATCGTTTAATTTTTCTTCCAAACTTGCCGTCAAACGTGAGTGTACTTGTTCTGGGTCTCCCCGGAGATTGCCTTTGAGAATTACCCCATCTTGATAGGGAATCGTTTCTGTGGCAAAGAAAGTATCAATTCCAAAGATGCCTTTAATTGCCTTCAGGTCTTCAACTGGAACGGGAATTATTTCTGATTCCTTATTCGCAGGCGAGGATGTCACGATCTTAATGGTTTCTGGGCCTGGTGTTCCCTGCGAGTCAGGAGCGGAGAAAGCATCGCTTTGAGACTTTACCTCAGCAGCATCCGGGCGCGGGAGCACTGTATCCGATGCAGCCTTACGCAATTGCCGGCCCAGATAAATGTACAATCCCGTGGATGCCACGAGCAGCAACAATACCGCCACTAGATTGAGGTAAATTCCGGCGGCGAACAAACCAAAGAACAGCAGCCAGGGACTCATCAGCGCAACAGACTGCAACCAAGCCAAAATTCCCAGTTTGCCAAAAGGTCTGGCGCGATAAAATCCCCAACCCAGAATTCCCATAGCAACCAATACGAGCGCAATTGTTGCCGTATTTTCCGATGCAACTATAGGCATTCCGGTTGCTTGCGCCAATAGGGGCTTTAATCGGTCGATCGCGCTGCGGTCGAGTAATAGCATTAAATTTTGGGGAATATGAAATAGAGTTGTTGGGAACATATCCAAACCTATCGGAAACTAGCCTGATTACTAAGGATAACCCCTGAGGGCTACTCGGCCCACAACCTGCTGCTGGTGCTGTTTGAACATCGCAGGAGCTAGGCTATTGACACAATAGCCTTTTTATGGTAGCACATCGGCTGGGGCAAACCTCTACTCAGAAGGGTAGCAGTGTCGATCGCCCAGAAGCAGGCAGATTCGCCCAGTTTGGCAGGCGGGGCTTTTTTAAGGATTTGTTTCGGATTCGGGCATCGGAAACAAATCCCAAGCAAATAAGATCTCAGCCCCTCTTTCCTTGGCGGGAAAAAAGTGCTGAAACCCTTGATATCATTGAATTTGTGTAACGGGTACGGCAGGACTTGAACCTGCGGCTCGCTGCTTAGAAGGCAGCTACTCTATCCAACTGAGTTACGCACCCAACTCAAAAATCGCTAACAAGATTATTGTATCGGTGCAGTGTGCGATCGAGCAAGTAAATTATGTGATGACTTACGTAGAAAGCTCTGTGATGTACAAAAATATGGCGTGCAGCGCGATGGTTCGGGAAAAAAAACCAAGGTTATGAGAGTGTCTGTGCCTCCAAGACTGTATGTGACAAAAGCTGGAGGGACTCACCTGCAAACAGCACAATTGTAAATTTACAATCAAAACTAGGTAGGACCTGAACTCGGGTAAAGTATTTAGAGGTCGAGGTGAAACCCAACTATTTGGTCGATCGGATCTCTCTCCCAATTAAGACGGAACTCAGACAGCACAAGAGTCACAAGTGCTTTTTCCCAGATTTCTATTGGTTGTGTTAACATCCCCTAGTGGCAAAGCCTAAAACGCTGACCGCATTACCGAAAAACCAGAGATCGTTCCCTGAGTTTAGGTATGAGTTGAGACAGAATGACTAATTGGCTGATGTTTAGTTATGTTTGCTAACATTCTTCTCGACTTGATATTTGATAAAAATGTGGTAGAACTAGGATTGAAAGACTCAGGTGAAAAGCCCTGATGGTACGGAGCCTCTATATAAGCTTCCTCTACGGCATCAAAGCAAAACAGTCAATCGCCCGCTCGGCACGAGCGCGAAAATCAAGCGTTGCCAGTACAGCAGTCGTAAATTGTGCGCGGGGGATTTTCCTTCGTGCATTGATTTATACGCTCAGGCTGAGAGACAATCTCAGCTCAGATATTTGTTAGCATTTGTTAGCAAAAAAGTATCGGAACGCTTGAGGAGAGAACCATCTCTAGGTGATCGGGAGCAATCCTGTTAATTTAAGTGGACTCGCTGAATCAAGAATCCCTTCGCCTTTAGGCATCGGGAGTGTCAAAAGCACAGCACCTCGGCCATGACAGGAGTCAAATCGCAGTGTCATGTTTATTCTGAAACGGCAGGATGTTGAAATAACCAATTTTCAACACCCAAAACGGGATCAACAAATTCCCATTCTCAATTATCAGGGGCAGACTTTTCGCCTGATCAGCGCCTTCAACGGCAAGCAAGCAGAAGACGCCAGAGCCTTGTGGCGGGACTTAACCGACAACCGAGGCAAAGCCTGTGTTCTGCTAGAAGAGCCGGATCGATATAGCGTCTGGGGAAAAGTCCGTTTAGATCAGCTTGCCGGTGAAGAACCGGCAGGTAATGAAGCAGCCAAAGCACCGCTGTTCGCGCAGGGTTGTCTGCTGCTGCTCCAAGCTGTTTACTTCGATGTAGAAGACCTCTTAGGCGCAAGGCAAGCCACATCGTTTCAGAAAGATATCGCCAAGGTATTTCAGCAGGGAAACTTCCCCCAGGCAGACTCCCCTGATGCGATAAAAAATTGGCTAACCGTTAGTCCCTTGCAAAATCACAAGGTGCCTGCTTGGCAAGAGCAGCATCTCAAGACCTTATTGCAAGAACTCCACCGTTTGGGGAAATCATATTTTGGCAATACGGACTTCGCTGAGGGAGTCAGCGATGTGCTGCAAGATATGCCAGCCTCGGATCGGACTCAGTTTCTAGATTGGTTGAAACAATCAGCCCTCAACAAATTGTGGATCGCAGGATAGAAAATCTTTGACAATTGCTCAGACAATTGGACTGAGATAATTTAGCTTAGATAATTGCACTGTAGGGGGTAGGGGATATACAGGTTGGATTGCCAACTTGTATTGATCGACCAAATTGTTGATTCGGTTTGGATGCCACCTATGGTCTGGCAATTTAACTCAGTGTCGATCGCAGTCCCCACCCAGAATTATTGATATGAGTGGGGGAGTGTGAAAGCAAAAAAAACAGATACCTCAACCTTTGATGGTAGAATTTAAGAGATAGATAGGGTACTGTAAAAACCTTAAGGGTGGAGACATATACCGGATTTCTATCATTATATTTCCGGGTACAAGATCGACTAACGACTAATTTATTGAATTAGTAAATAGATATTATTCTTGCTTAGTCTTTCGAGAGTGTACGAGGGCAAAAGTCCCGACGACACACTGAGGACGCCAGTTATTCCGGAAGCGTCAGATCGAGGTTTTTTAAGGTTTTTTGGCGAAAGAATCCTCATCTTTAATCAAAGATTGAGATGGGGTGCGTTCAACCGCTAGTTAGGTCTCGTGGAATCCCTATGAGTAGCACTTCAGAAAAGTCATCTACATCTTCATCTTTACTGTCAGCTCAGACCCTAGTGATTGCGGGTATTGTCTGGGCTGTCATGGCGCTGCTGTTCTTTTTGCTGTTCAGCGTCCCCCTCTCAGCAGAAGAGGGTTTACCTCTGTGGTACTCGATCGGCACTTATATTTTTGAATGCGGAGCATACTTGGGAGCGGCTTTAGTCTGTTTTAGAAACTGGCAAAGCCCCCACATGGTCAGTGGGCGCAACGTCTGGCTGGGCATAGGTCTGGGGATGCTGTTCTATTTCATAGCCGGCGTGCTGTTCGGGATTTGGGAACTCTATTTCGGGTTAGACCCGGACGTGTCTCCAGCAGATGCCTTTTATCTGGGCAGCTATGTGGTACTGATCGGAGGCATGGTTGTAGCTGTGACTTCCAAGCGGCTGAATCTAGATATTTGGCAGTGGGGTTTGTTAGCGGGAATTGCAGCCTTCGGGATTGCTGTAGCTATTTGGGTTGCTGCACCAGACTCTTGGAGGACCCAGCTAGGAATGGCTCCGGCAGCCACTCAAGAAGTAGTGACAGAATCTGAACCAGCAACCACTGCCACAGGAAGAGCGCCTGCTTTGGAAAATTCGTCTAAGTTACAGGTAAAAGCAGCCGCGACCGATGCTGCATCAGCACCCGAAGAAGAAGAAGCAGAAATCAAAGCTCCCGGATGGGTGATGGCACTGGACAAGCAACTGGCGCCTTACGCCTATGCAATCAATTTGTTTTACATCGTCGGGGACGTTTTTCTGCTGATTATTGCTACTGCACTGCTGCTGGCGTTTTGGGGAGGACGTTTTTCCCAATCTTGGAGAATGATTGCGGCTGCAACTTTTTCGCTTTACATCGGAGATATGTACTTTAAATGGCGCGATACTCAGGCTGAGGGTACTTATCAAAGCGGCAGTTTGCTGGAAATCTTTTTTGTGTTCAGTGCCATCCTGTTTGGGATTGGAGCTATCTTGGAACATGACATCTCAACCCGTTCTCGCCAGAGCAGGCGCAGTCGTCGCGCAGCCTAGCGATTTGATATTGGGGTTGCTTTGGCAAGCGATGGGGAAGCGAAAGCTTTTTTGCCCTTGTCGGCATCTCTGAGCTTGAAATTGAAAATGAAAAATCAAAGTTCGCTGACTGCTAGCCTGCGTCTTTTCACGTCTTTTTGCTGGGAAACTTGGCATGACGCCTACAAAACTCTCCGATTCAGACAAACGCGAACTCATCAGGCTGTACCGACAGTCAAACGAGAATACTATCACTCTGGCAAAGCGCTACGGAGTGAGCAGTTCGACTGTGAGGCGCATCCTTCAGGGTGCTTTGTCGGAGCCGGAATACGAATTTCTAGTGCAGCAAAAACAAAAGCGTTTGTCCGATCGCAGCAGTGTTTCTGAAGCGACAGAGGCGGCTACTGAGTCGTCGGCAGATGGCGAAATCGATCCTGTAGCTGTCCCCCTGTCGGAGCCAGTCCCTGTCCAGCCGTCAGCCTCACATTCGAGACCGACGATCCGAAAGCGTTCTGAATCAGTCCCTAAACCAGTTGCAGAACTCGAAATTCGAGGGAATGCAGAGTCGGATTTGGATGTCTCTGATGTGCCAGATGCCCCAGCAGCCAATCTTGCCGATCCAAGCCACCGCGCTGTTGTGACTGGTGAACTAAAGGCAATGCTGCCAGCAGAAGGGCTGCTGGCAGGGGAAGACTTTAGGGATTTCGAGGACGACGACGAGGATGAGGAGGATGATGATGAGGATGAAGACGATTTAGATGACGACTTCGACGAAGATGTAGAGGATGAAGACTCTCTGTTTGAAGGCAGTCTCCTGGGTTCACTATCGTCGGGCGAGTTGATCGAGCTTCGGGGTACAGGACAAATTCAAGTTTTGCCTTTAAGCCAAGCATCTCTGCCCAAAATTTGTTATTTGGTGGTCGATCGGGCAGCGGAGTTAATCACCAGACCTCTAAAAGCTTTTGGCGAACTGGGTCAAATTCCGGCGGCGGAAATTCGCGAGAAAACCCTGGCAGTGTTTGACAATCACCGAGTGGCGCGCCGATTTGCTACTCGCAATCAAAGGGTTTTCAAAATTCCTGACAGCAGTATGCTGCAAAAAGCAGCGCCTTATTTGCGAGCTAAGGGAATTACTCGGCTGCTGATTGACGGTCAGGTATATTCCCTCTAAGCGATCAAATCTCTTTAATATTGTACGGTGTCGGATTCTTCTGGATTTGCCTGAAATTTAGGACGTGAGTTTTGGGAATCTGAAATGTTCCACAGCGGTTGCAGTAGCGCACCTCCGATCAGTCCTGCACTCATGCTCAGTGCCAATACTACTCCTACGGGCAGTTGTATCGATTGAAAAAAGATAAAGTTTAAGGATACTGGGGCGGCATTTTGCACTGAGATAATGCCGATCGCGCTTACTAAAATTGCTACTAAAAAACTAATGGCGAGCAGAGGAATTGTTTTCATAAACGGGTTGACAGGCTAATAATTTAACTTGTATACTTGTTTTATAATTGAAATATGTGTAAAATTTTTATTTTTGCAAACACCCCATTATATAATAATATACAATAAGATTAGGGGAAAAGTCAAGTAGAGAGGGAAAAAATAGAGAATTTTTTTTAATTAATTAAAAATTAAACAAACATAAATAAATTTACACTTCCCAAACTTAAACAAATCCAAGTGTATGGCAAATATATAACTGGCCCAGCAGTATCGATGATTAATGTTCAGAGGCTTTGCCAGAGTTATCAAAAATAGGTAAGGTGCGCCAAGCGCACCTCACAATCCCAAGCGCTAGGGGAAAAACCCCCGTTGGAATAGGTAGAAATTTAAACAGGTTCTAACTGGGAAATTACCTTTTCCATGTGTTGGGCAACTTGGCTTTCTTTTTCCACAGAATTGGTTTCCATGTAAACGCGCATCAAGGGTTCGGTTCCCGAAGGCCGCAGCAGTACCCAGCCACCGTCTTCAAGATAAAGTTTAATTCCGTCTTTGCGGCCGATTTCCTTAACGCCGATACCTGCTACTTCTGTGGGGGGATTCTTGGTAAAAGATTCCAAAACGGCTGCTTTGTGGGCTTCTTCTAGGTGCAAGTCCAAACGTTTGTTGTACAGGGGGCCGTCGGCTTCTTTAATGGCTTCTTCGACTAGCTGAGAAAGCGGTTTGCCTTCATAGGCGATCGCCTCAGCAACTAGCATATCAGCCAAAATCCCGTCTTTTTCGGGAATGTGACCCAAAACGCTCAAACCGCCAGACTCTTCGCCACCGATGAGCACCGCAGTTTCCCGCATTTTTTCGCCGATGTATTTAAAACCGACTGCTGTTTCGTAGATTGTTAAACCGTACTTGGCGGCCAAATTGTCCAGCAAGTGGGTAGTTGCGACTGTACGGACGATCGCCCCAGTCAATCCTTTATTCTTAACCAAGTGACGCGCCAGCAGCAACAGTACAGTATTTGGAGTCAAGACATTTCCCAACTCGTCAACAATACCAAAGCGATCGCTGTCGCCATCGGTAGCTAAACCCAAATCCGCCGAATCCTTCTTAACAGCTTCCACCAACTCAACTAACTGTTCGCCCTTGGGTTCCGGCATTCCGCCACCAAACAGCACGTCGCGGTAGGTGTGAAAACTTTCGACATCGCAGCCGCAGTGTTCCAAAACGCCGTCGAGATAGCCGCGAGAAGTCGAGTAGAGAGCGTCGTACTTCACCTTCAACTTAGCAGAGCGAATCCGCTCCACATCGATCAAAGTATAAAGAAACTTCAGATATTCGGGTTTCGGGTCAAAACTGGAGATTTTATCGTTGTGGCTGCCTTTGGCGGGGGCATCAGAAGCACCAGCAATATTGGCCACAATTGTATCAGTAATTTCCGGGGTTGCCGGGCCCGCGTAGTCGGGGATGTATTTGATGCCACAGTAAGGTGCGGGATTGTGCGAAGCCGTGAACATCAGGGCTCCTGCAGAGTTGAGATGCTTGGCGCTGTAGGCGATGACTGGTGTGGGGCAATCTCGATCGACCACTTTCACCGTCCATCCCAAATCTGCCAATACTTCAGCCGCCGTGCGGGCGAACTCGTCTGCCAGAAAGCGGGTATCGTAGGAGACTAGGACTGGGCGGTCTTTTGGGTAAGCGGTTTCTAGGTAACTGGCGATCGCCCGGGTGACTTTTCGCACGTTGGCAAAAGTAAAGTCATGGGCAATCAGTCCTCGCCACCCATCGGTTCCGAACTTAATTTCAGTTGAATTGCTGCTAGCGCTCATTTTATCCACTTCCTCTCGTCCTACTAATCCTACCCGAAGCCATAGCCTTAAAGACGTACTGGCCGTGCTGTTTGTGAGGATCGATCGCCCGTGGGGCCCGCATCAACCTCATCCTATCGTTGTAGAGACAGGCTTCGGGCTCCGGGAGAGGACTCGAAAAACTCAGAGTTGGCAAAATGTGGGAGTGATCGGGCTACTCAGTCGCTAATTCCGGTTGTGAGGGGTGGTTTGCCGATCGAATGGACGACGATCGATTGCGGGCAATTCCCTACGGGATAGCTTCGCTTCACGGGGAAGCTAAAAAACCGATCGCAAAAAACGGCCCTGGCAATGGTATTAACTAAATGCACATAAATCTGATTCTCATCTCAAATTTAATTTTTTATTTAGAAAAGCCGAGCGTTAAATTTGTTAGGGTTTCCTAACAATCGCCAGACTAAAAATACATTTCTAATTCAGCTATAGAAATAAATTAACCAAAGTCACCCCCTAGAACGTGCTGTAGCCTACCTTCTTAAAGAGATTAGGGCGCTCAACCAAAGCGCTTCAAAACAAAGATAAGGTATTTCAAGCAGCAGTTTTTTTTAAGCAGACTTAACTTTAATTCTCAGCTTTTAAGACAAATTAAATTTATTTCCAGCCTTCATTATACGTCAAAAAAATAGATTAGGGTCGCGATCACAGGGTGATGGTGATCGATCGCACAATAAATAACGTTATTAACGTGCAGCTTATAAAAGATGCAGGCAGTCGAGCCAAATGGCTTATAGCTTTAAGCGTAATGGCTGATGACTGTCAGCGTAAAAATGCAGAAAATTGTAGTTAACAACGTTAAAAATTAGGGGAATCGATCCGGTGCGACTTAATAAAAAAACGAGGTTTATCATGACGGGTATTTCACAAATATCTTCAAAATCTTTACCAGCAGCAGACAAACTTAAACAGGGCGCAAGTCAGGCGTCCCAAGGTATTACCGGACCGGAGACTGACAAACTCCCAAAAGCTAAAGGGGCCAGCGTTTCTTCCTTCGCAGTTAGCTGGGCAAAAAAATATTACAGTACCGTTGCGACACGAGAGAAGAAAGCGCCACGCCAAATTCTCCCCAGCCTCGATTTAATTAATTTTGAGGGAAATAGAGCCCCAATAGTTGACAAATTGACAGATACCCTGAAATTAGCCAGCGAGATAGCTTGGAGTAGAGTAGAAGCTCTTTTAGGGAAACAAATAGAGCGGCACGCTATCGATAAGAGCTTAATTAATCCTTTAGAAATTTCCGCCGACACTCGTACCTTATATCAGAAAGCAATAGACGCTTATGCGGATAGAGAACCTGTTTTCCGCGTGTCAGTGCTCGTGGGAAAAGATATTATCAAAGTGAGGCGAAAATACTCAGAGACAGATCCGTTAGTCCTGGGATTTGTGACACTGGAATTTCAATACACTAGCAAAATCTTGTTAGGATGTCTTTCGGACTCAGAGCGAGCGGAATTTGCGCCCTACTTAAAAGTTGTAGACGACTACCTGCACATTCCCTACGGAGAGATTAACGAGGCTGCGGCGAATCAGCCCCCGAATTCAAGAGCTCTATTAGCCGTTCAGCATTTGTTGCAGCACACGACTCAGATTGCTAGTGCAGTGTACGATCGAGCTAGTTCCCAGCATCAAGGATACCGCAGCAGCAGCGGGTATTTGAGCGATCGCGAGGTAAAAATTTCTGGTATCCGGGATGTCGAGATTTTTCAAAGCTATTTGTGCTGGTGCGTTTTGGAAGGTAGCATTCACCCGGTACAGCAAGAATTGTTTCCAATTTGCGTGATGTTGTATCCGAAACTTCATGTAAGTTGGGAGTTAGTGCAGGATATGCTGCTGATTTTATTTTGGGAAATATGCGAGCGGCTTCCTGCTGAAGATTTAACGGTATTTGTACCTTACTTGCGTACTGTGACTGAGATGTTTTCCAGCGATGTTTTTGAAAATTAGATAATTGGGAATTGGGAATTGCCTCAAATTTACGAATTGCCTATTTAAAACTAAAAGCTGCGACTGCCAAACATCCCCAACCGGCAATAAAAGCAACCCCCCCCAGTGGCGTAATTGCACCCAGCCATTTGATGTCGCTCAAACTCAGGGCGTACAAACTGCCTGAAAAGATGATTGTGCCGGCAATAAAAGCCCATCCAGCAACTGCAAAAAAGGTTTGAGACTCTTGGGCGCGACTCAAGAGTAAAGCGACGAGTAATAAAGCCAGGGCATGGTACATTTGATATCGGGCGCCAGTCTCAAAAATGGTTAAAGCTCGATCGCTCAATTGATTTTTCAAAGCGTGGGAGGCGAAAGCACCGCCTGCAACTGATAAACCTCCGAATACGGCTGCCGCTGCTATAAAAATGCGAATTAAAATTAGCGTTGACATAATATTTAGTGAATTGGGAAGAAGGAAGAAGGAGCAGGGAAAAACATTTAATTGTTGATATCGAATGTGCGCGGTGCGTGGCTTACTTTTCATTGCTAGCCTCCGCCAAGCAATCGCATAGTAGAGATGTTCACTGGCCTAACTCTGGGAAGGGAAGGTGCGCGGGGCGCACCCTAGGCTGATTAGAAATTAGCTTTTTTGCAGATATTTTTAACCTATTTCCGCACAGCTTCCAGCAAGCGAGAATAGTAAAAGCTAGTGCTAGTCATCGCTGTTCTGTTAATAACAAAACCATTGCTTTCTAAGATTTTGATAATATCAGCTTCGCGGTGCTGGTAAGCTCGGGTAGTTTTGCTCGGGCCGGGGAAAAGTTCACCAATTTTTTTGAGGGCGGTGAGTGCTAAAGTTTTGGGTGCAAAACTAAGAATTAGTCGCGATTCGGCGATCGAACTTAGGTGAGCGATCATTTCTGCCGCCTTATTTTGAGGATAGTGGATGAGCACATCCAAACAAATCACTGTGTGGAATTTGCCGGTTAAAGCTTCCAAATCTTGGGCTGCGAAGGAGATGTTGTAGAGCTTGCCGGGGACTGCTGTCGATCGATCGTAAGCTTCTGCTACCATCTTTTCAGAGATATCGCTAGCGCAAACAATTGCCCCAGCGTCAGCCAGAGGAATGCTCAGAGAGCCTACACCACAGCCAGCATCGCAGACACAAAGCCCAGGCAAATTGCCGTCAGCTTGCAGCCATTTGATGACTGTATCCACCGTTTGCTGGTGGCCGGTGCGGATGTCTAGCTGAACTTTATTGACTTTGCCCTCGCCGTAAATTCGCTGCCAGCGATCGAATCCCGTCGAGTTAAAATACTGTCTAACTATAGTCTTGTCGTCTACCAAATTCATCGATCTGCCTGCTGCTGAGTTATTGCCAACGGTTAGATATTATATAGCAATCCGGTTCGGAAAATGTGCAACTTGCAACAACAGATTTTAGATTGGCGATTTTAGATTTTCGATGAAAACGGCACATCTAAAATCTAAAACTATCGGGTAATATCAGTTGACCGATTCGCACTTTTTCAATTCTTTAATCTAAAAGGGTATAACAGGCTAAAAGAGTCGATGCCAAGTCAATTCCTTTGTCGTCGCATTTAAATTCCAGCGCAACAATTGAGTTGCCGATTTGCCCATAATTCCCGAAATTCCGATCGCCCTTCTCGGAGATTCAGTTGCCAGGGCGATCGCACTTTCGGCATCGCAAATCCCCCACTCCACCAAATTCTGCACTCCCGCCAACAGCGGCAGAGTTGTACCCGCCAAAGTAGCAGATTCCAGGGGGGAATGGTAATCTAATCTTACCCAAGCCGTACCTTTTCTGACTTCAATTTGTCGGGAATCCCAAGGATAAACACCGTCAGGCAAACCCAAAGGAGCCAAAGCATCGCTCACTAAAAAAACGCCTTTTTCATACCTACCAGCGCGCAGAAAAAAATCAATCATTGTCGGAGAAACGTGCTTGCCGTCAGCAATTAAACCGCATTTTACGCCCGGATGAACAATCGCCGCTCCCAACAAACCCGGTTCTCGGTGGTGCAAACTCGGCATCGCATTAAAAGCGTGAGTTACCATTGACGCTCCCCGCTCAAATGCTTGCTGCGCTTGCTCTGCCGTCGCTTGGGAGTGTCCGAGACTGACGGAAATTCCCAAACTTTGCAAATAGGAAATGACTTCGCCAGTGCTGTCTAACTCCGGCGCTAAAGTAATTATTTTGACAATATCGGCACAATCTCCTAAAACTTGCTTGACATTTTCTATAGTGAGCGGTAATAAAAACTCAACTGGGTGAGCTCCTCGCTTCTGGGGGTTGAGAAAAGGGCCTTCGAGGTGAACACCGAGAATTTCCGCTGTTTTGGGCTTAATTGTTGCCGGAGCAGCGGTTTGTACAGTGCGGATATAATCAGCTATAGTCGAGAGCGATCGCCTAAACTTATCCAGCGAAGTTGTCACCAAAGTCGGCAAAAAAGCATCGACTCCCTGATTCCACAAAAATTGACAAATTTTCGGCAACATTTCCATATGCTTGCTTTCTAAATCGGGAAAAGCAAAACCTAGGGCGCCGTTAATCTGCAAGTCAACACCGCCTAGAGAAAGCCAATCGCCTGCTACATCAAGCACTTGCAAATCGGGAGGACAAATCCGTTTAAATACGGCGTCCATCGGGCAAACTTCTTGAATGATGCCCATTTCGTCAACAGCAAGCATCTGCAAATCCTTGCAACCGGGGAGGCGAACATTGAGAATATCTGTGCGGGCGGCAGTTGGGGTTGTGGCTTCAGTCATCCGATTTTAGATTTTAGATTTTAGATTTTAGGTTTAATATTCGCTACGGATAAATCCGGTGGCTGGCGATGAGGAGGGGGAGCTTTTTGCTTTTGGCTGGCTCCAGGGCTGCTCAGACGGGGGCTTGTGGCAAAATTGCTTTTAACGGTCAGTTTTGGTACAAAATATCTAAATTTGAGTTAACGCAATCATTTAAAATTAGCATTTATCTGAAATCTCAAATCTGAAAATTTTATGAATCAAGCGACAGTTGGAATTATCATGGGTAGCGATTCGGATTTGCCAACCATGAAAGATGCGATCGCAGTTTGCGAAGAATTCAGTGTTGCTTGCTCCGTGGCGATCGTCTCGGCGCACCGCACCCCCGATCGCATGGTGGAATACGCCCAAACCGCGCACCAACGAGGCTTGAAAGTCATTATCGCAGGAGCCGGGGGAGCGGCGCACCTCCCGGGTATGGTAGCATCTTTAACGCCCTTGCCAGTAATTGGCGTGCCTGTACCCAGCCGCCACCTGCAAGGGGTAGATTCGCTGTACTCGATCGTGCAAATGCCAGCGGGGATACCCGTAGCAACAGTGGGGATCGGCAACGCTAAAAATGCTGGCTTGCTGGCAGTTCAGATACTGGCAGCTCATCAGCCGGAATTGCTAGATCGAGTCTTGCATTACCGCAAAAATTTGTCCGAATCTGTACTGAAAAAACAAAATCAATTAGAAGAGCTAGGCTATCATAACTATCTCAATCTCAACAAATAATCCATAAACGTTTGTAGTAAGATTGGAAAGTTTTCCGAATATTGCTGAGCTTACTAGCCGTAAAGAGGGTAAAAGTGATTAAAATGACTGTCGGAAAGAAAAAGTCGAAACAAGTCAGGCGGGATGCTTTAAATTTGCCAGCAGCTAAATTTTTTACGAAAGTCAACAGGTTGAAGAAGTTACAACGGGCGATCGCCCGCCTCAGTCCAAGTTGGCAAGCCTGCATACCTTTAGCTGCAATCATCGTCTTGGTGTGGGGATATGCGGCGGTAGCCCAAACCCCTGCCACGCCAACCACCGAGGAACAATTAGCAAGCCTTAAGGTGGGCATGGATACCATGTGGGTCATGGTTGCTGGGATGCTAGTGTTCTTTATGAACGCCGGTTTCGGTATGTTGGAAACCGGTTTTTGCCGCCAAAAAAATGCAGTCAACGTGCTCTCCAAAAACTTGATTGTTTTTGCGCTTGCTACGATCGCATATTGGGCGATCGGCTTTGCCTTAATGTTCAGCGACGGCAACGGTTTTATAGGCACCAGCGGCGGATTTTTTCTGTGGAATGTAGCCGACAACAGCCCCGCCACAGGAGAGGCTTATCAAGGCATTTTCGACTCGCTTAACTGGACGGGAGTCCCCCTCAACGCTAAATTCTTTTTCCAGTTAGTTTTTGCGGGAACTGCTGCGACGATCGTTTCTGGAGCCGTTGCAGAGCGGATTAAATTCCTTGAATTCTTAATTTTCAGCTTGCTGCTAGTAGGCATTGCTTACCCAATTACCGGACACTGGATTTGGGGCGGCGGCTGGCTGGCAAAAGCAGGCTTCTGGGATTTTGCCGGTTCGACAGTGATTCACTCGGTAGGCGGTTGGGCTGCTTTGATGGGAGCGGCATTTTTGGGGCCGCGGATCGGCAAGTACCGCGACGGCGATACTGTGGCGATGCCGGGACATAATATGAGCATTGCCACCCTGGGCTGTTTGATTCTGTGGTTGGGCTGGTTCGGGTTTAATCCCGGTTCGACAATGGCAGTCGATCCAAATGCGATCACCCACATTGCGATCACCACCAACACTGCTGGTGCCTTCGGGGGAGTTGCTGCAACCATTACTGCTTGGCTATACCTTGGCAAACCCGACCTTTCGATGATTATCAACGGCATCCTTGCTGGCTTAGTGGGCGTAACAGCTAGCTGCGCTTGGATCAACGTGCCCAACTCTGCCATAATCGGCACAATCGCCGGCATCCTGGTAGTTTTCGCCGTAACTTTCTTCGACAACTTGAAAATTGATGACCCTGTAGGCGCAACTTCAGTTCACTTAGTCTGTGGCATCTGGGGAACTCTGGCAGTGGGCTTGTTTGCTGACGGGCCTACAACTGGACTTTATACCGCAGGCCCCGCCGCCGGATTGCTCGTGGGCGGAGGTTTCGGTCAACTCTGGAACCAGTTGGTCGGCATTATCTCTGTAGGCGGGATGACCGTGCTACTGAGTACGATTTTTTGGATGGCACTCAAAGCTTTGCTGGGTATCCGCGTTTCTGCTTTAGAGGAGGCTGAAGGTTTGGATATCGGCGAACACGGAATGGAAGCTTACACCGGGTTTGTGAAGGAAACGAGCTTTGATAACAGAAGTGAGAGCGGCTACGGCGGTTATGGTGGGGGTTCTGGGGGGAAAGCTAACAAACTGTAGACCGTGCGATCGATCAACCAATTCAGCTTTCGTGTCCTAGATTAGCTATTTATCAGCTAATTCACGCCTTTATTCAGAAAAACCACAATCTGAAATCCGCCTACTTATGGCTGTCTATCGTTGTGCTCGCGTTTCAATCTTCGATGCGAACGCGGGCATAATTTTATTTTTAGTTAACGTTTAAGGGCTGACATATGGCGTTGCACAATTGGAGGATGATTATTGTGGGGGGTCCCGGCTGCTGTGAAAATACACGCCTTCGGGGTCAGGGGCCCATCCCATAAAAAAAATCAAAATCATGCCGCTATTATGCAACGCCTTACATATAGTAGTTTCCGATTGGATGAGATGTGCGCCGGTAATTGGTAATTGGGAATTGAGAATCTGTAAATGACGAGCTTTGTAAACTGGTTTATTGATTAGAGTTTACCGCCAATGGCTTTAAGTTCTTCAAGGATGCGCTTGTTCTTCGGATTGCTGCTGCCATCAAGGCGGGCGGAGACAACAGTGATTATTTCTAGTAGATCTTTAGCTAAATCCTCGTCACAGCTAGCATTTTCGGTTTGATTGACAATCACTACCTCTGTCCCAAACTGTTCGCACAAATTAAAAATTAGTTCACAACCAAATCTCAGCAGTCTGTCTTTGTGAGTTAATACCAGCCTTTCTACTTGATTGTCTGCGATCGCCCTAATTAGATGTTGTAAACCCCGCTTACTGTAATTAACCCCAGAACCCACATCATCAATGATTTGGAATTGCCAGCCGTGAGAGGCACAAAACAATTCCAAAACTTGTTTTTGTCTGTCTAAATCATCTTTTTGGTCGTGGCTGCTAACCCGAGCGTAAGCTATGGTTAAAGCGCCGTTGGGTTTTAAGCCGAGAAGATGAGCTAAGTCATACCGTCTGTGACCGTTAGCCGTGCGTTCCGGTATTAGCTTGCCTTCGGCTTCCCACCTGCGTAAGGTGGAAGCGCTCACACCTTTAATTTTGGCTGCTTCAGTTATAGTTAATTTTTTCATTTTTGGATTTTAGCATCATAACTGAGTAAGTTCGATCACTTTTAGATATATTTTTGTGCAGTGCTGCAGTTTTGACAAATCCGATTGCGGTGCAAGAAAGTTTGGTAGGCAGATTTTTTATGGTAAAGTAGTGCGAAAAAGCAAAGTTCTGCATCGCCGCCCTTGCCCAACACAGCACCGTGCTTGATTCTTACAAGAATTGAGGCTTTAATTGAGCGGTAAAATTTGATGCAGCAATGAGTGCAAATTATTCGGTGTGAAGCCTGCAAATAGCTTGAGTTTATGGAGAAGTTTGGAGGAGGTAGCAGAAGTAGAACTCATAAATCCCTCTTAGGGATGGAAGTTAGCCGATCGAAAGCTGTTCCGGTTTGGGCTTTGCTATCTTTGGTGACGAACGGGGTACTGATATTCACACTTGCTCAACTACTCCTGGGGGGACACAACTTGACAGAAAGCTTCCAGGCGAATGATGCGGTGACGGCAGAAGGCGCTGAGGAACAAATTGACCAACTGGCTACCTCTGCAAACGCAGCGCTAGACGTGCCTGTTCCCGGACCGCGACATAAATGGACTTACCAGCAGTGGGTGACGCAGTTGGGTCGCGAAGCTGAGGCGGCGGCGGCGAATCGACCCTCAAGACTGAGTGTTTTGGCTGGGGATTCTCTAAGTATGTGGTTTCCGACCAAGCTGTTACCAGTCGATCGATTTTGGCTGAATCAAGGGATTTCGGGGGAGACTTCCGTGGGTTTGCTGAAGCGGTTGCAGTTGTTCGATCGAACTGTGCCGGATACGGTGTTTGTGATGATCGGGATTAACGATTTGTTGCGGGGGACCAGTGACGAAGGGATTTTGGACAACCAGCGGCAGATTATTCGCGATTTGCGGTGGGCTCACCCCAAAGCACAAGTGGTTGTGCAGTCGATTTTGCCCCACAGCGGGGAACAAGCTACTTGGGAAAATCGCGATCGCCTGTTGGCGATTCCTAACAGTCGGATTAGGGCAATAAATCGACGGCTGAAAGAAATTGCTAGTTCTGAAAATGTTTTGTATCTGGATTTGTACCCGCTGTTTGCGGATGCTGACGGCAATTTGCCAACCGAACTCAGCACAGACGGCTTGCACCTTAACGATCAAGGTTATCTGGTGTGGCGCTCGGCCCTGCAACTGTTCGATCAGATGCAGTTGAAAAATGAGTCATGAGTCATTAGTTATTAGTCATTAGTTAGAAAGATAAAGGATAAAGTAACATTCTCCCTAACTCTCCCTCTTTCCTCCTCCCAGTCTCGCCAACTCAAAACTCTTGCCATCTCCTCAACTCCCCCTCCCCGACTACTCTGTTGTCACTGGCTATGTCAAGTATCCACTGATAGATTAAGAAATATGATACTTAGCTATTTAGTATAGGGTGATACAGAATAACTGTTTGTACAAATGGTGCAATCCAAAAGGCATAGAGCATTGGATTGAGGGTTGACGAATTTAGATGAGTCCGGCTATACGAAGTCAGGGGGTTGAGGATTGGGGAATTATCTATTGAAGATTTGTTCCGCTAAAACAGGGACTTAAAACCAAATAACTATTGCATCTAAAATCCTCGCATCTAAAATCGGCTCGGTCTTCCCTGAAAATTGCTGAGTATGAGAAGGTACAACTAACGTGATCAAAAAAAGTTTAATGATCGGCATCATGGCGCTGTGGCTGTTAAGCGTGCCGCTAACGGACAATGCCTTAGCTCAAGATGCTGCTGGTGCTGCTGCTGCGGTGGCGCCGAATCCGATCGACACCGGCGATACGGCCTGGATGTTAATCTCCTCAGCACTGGTATTGCTGATGACACCGGGACTGGCCTTTTTCTACGGGGGACTGGTGCGATCGCGCAACGTCCTCAACACCATGATGATGAGCTTAGTCATGATGGGAGTCATCGGCGTCACCTGGACGCTGTGGGGCTACAGTTTGGCTTTTGATGTCACTCGCAGCAACCTCAATGATAAAGGGTTTGCCCAAGGACTCGAAACCTTCATCGGCGGCTTGGACTGGATGTTCTTGAACAACGTCACGGCGGACACACCAGATCCGATCGGCTACGCACCGACAATACCGCACCAAGTCTTCATGGTTTACCAGATGATGTTCGCCATCATCACTCCAGCCTTGATTTCCGGGGCGATCGTCGAACGGGTAACATTTAAAACCTATTTCTGGTTCGTGCTGCTGTGGTCTACCTTCATTTACTCTCCTTTAGCCCACTGGGTTTGGGGTAGAGGCTGGCTGCAGGCGATCGGATCTCTGGACTTTGCCGGCGGCACAGTGGTGCACATCAGTTCCGGTGTTTCAGCGGTTGTCGCAGCTTGGATGATCGGGCCCCGCAAAGACCACTTAAACAAGCCCCACACCCCCCACAACGTACCCTACGTCTTGCTGGGAATTGGGATGCTGTGGTTTGGCTGGTTTGGCTTCAACGGCGGTAGTGCTTTGAGTTCTGGTTCTTTAGCAACAGTGGCTTTTGTCACCACGATGATTTCAGCAGCAGCCGGCGGTTTAACTTGGACAATTGTGGAATGGGTGCTCAGAGGCAAACCGACAGCAGTGGGAATTGCTAGCGGTTTCCTCGCGGGATTGGTGGGAATCACACCTGCGGCTGGATTCGTGTTTCCAGTGGGAGCGCTTTTGATCGGATCGATCACTTCGGTTTGCTGCTTCTTTGCCGTTAGTTTCCGGGCTAAGCTGGGATTTGACGACTCTTTGGATACCTTCCCGATTCACGGCGTCGGCGGAACTATAGGAGCGATTCTGACTGGCGTGTTTGCGACTAAAGCGGTTAACGCAGCCGGAAATGACGGGCTGTTTGCCGGGAATCCGGGGCTAATCGGCATCCAGTTGGTAGGCATTCTAGCTACTTACCTGTTTGCGGCTGTCGGCACTTTTGCGATCCTGAAAATTTTGGGGCAGTTTATGGAACTGCGAGTGCCCTCATCTGCTGAAGACCAAGGTTTGGATATCGGCGAGCACGGGGAAGAAGCTTACGGTGAGGATTTTGCCGGCGGTTTCAGTTCGTTTGAATCGAGTTCTCCTTTTGCGCCTAAGAAGATTTGAAGCTGATTTTTTGAATAAGTTCGATCGTGTAGAGACTCAGCTATCTGGGTCTCTAGGCTTTTTTTAAGTTTTTTTTTTAACGAACCGCGAAGGCGCGAAGAGCGCGAAGAAGGAAGAGGAAGAAGGGTTAAGATGAAAGTATGATTCGTTTGATGCCTTCTTTGAGGATGGGAACGTTGAAGTTGATCAGAAGGCCCAAGCTGTTTTTGGTCATTTTAAGATAAGAGATAACTTGGGCTTCGTGGATGGGAGCTAGCTTTTCTACAGCTTTTAGTTCGACAATGAGGATATCGCCAACCATAAAGTCTAATTGACCTTCGCCGACTTGATGACCTTTGTAGGTGATTGCTACTGGCTTTTTAGGCTGACAAGGTATCCCCCGCATCCGAAATTCAACTTCTAAGGATTCCTGATACACTGATTCTAAAAATCCTGGCCCCAAAAGCCGATGCACCTCAATAGCCGCCCCAATCACTCTATAAGCCAACTGTTCTACCTGTTCGCCCAATTGTCTCATTCTTCTTTCTTCTTCCTTCGCGTTCTACCCTACGGGAACGGCTTCGCCGAACGCGTCTTCGCGGTTCATTCCTTCTTCCCTCTCATATCATTTCCGGTTACACCGGAATGATGTTGACGGTTGACTGTTGACTGTTGACTGTTGACGCCGTGAACAGTCAACCGTCAACAGTGAACTCGAATTTACTATTCCGATGCTAACGGATTTGATATCATGTGTCGATCGTATAAATAGCATATCCCCTCTTCCCTACTGAGCCAATAATCGCGATCGCACCCCAAGCATTCTAAAATCAAAGGTAATTAACCTAGATTTCAACTCGATACCGCATGGATACTAAAGCTTTTAAACGATCGCTCCAACAGTCTGAAAACTACCACCGCAAGGGTTTCGGACACGAAGCTGAGGTAGCTGGGGTGATGCAGACGGCTTATCAAAGCAGTCTGATCCAGCAAATTCGCGACAATAATTACAGGCTAGAACGCGGCGCAGTTACGATCCGGCTAGCTGAGGCTTTTGGGTTTTGCTGGGGGGTGGAACGCGCTGTAGCTATTGCTTACGAGACTCGCCAGCATTTTCCGTCAGAACGGATTTGGATTACTAATGAGATTATTCACAATCCCTCTGTAAATCAGCATTTGCGGGATATGGAAGTTGGTTTTATTTCTGTTGAGAAGGGACAGAAAGATTTTTCGGTTGTCGATAGCGGCGATGTGGTAATTTTACCAGCTTTTGGAGCAAGCGTTCAAGAAATGCAGTTGCTTAATGATAAGGGCTGCAAGATTGTTGATACTACTTGTCCTTGGGTTTCTAAGGTTTGGAATACTGTTGAAAAGCACAAAAAAAGGAATTATACTTCGATTATTCACGGTCAATACAAGCATGAGGAAACTGTTGCTACGAGTTCTTTTGCTGATAAGTATTTGATTGTATTGAATTTCCAGGAAGCTGAATATGTCAGCAATTATATCTTGCATGGGGGCGACCGCGATGAGTTTCTTGCTAAATTTAGCAAGGCTTATTCTGCTGGTTTTGACCCAGATGTGGATTTGGAAAGTGTTGGTATTGCTAACCAAACTACTATGCTCAAAACTGAGACAGAGAACATTGGTAAGTTATTTGAAAAAACGATGATGCGGAAGTTTGGACCTGAAAATTTGAACGACCATTTTCAGAGTTTTAATACTATCTGCGATGCGACTCAGGAACGCCAAGATGCTATGTTGAGTTTGGTTGAGGAAAAGTTGGATTTGATGCTGGTGATTGGGGGTTTTAATTCTTCTAATACTACGCATTTGCAGGAAATTGCGATCGACAAAACTGTTCCTTCTTATCACATTGATTGTGCGGAGCGCATTTTACCCGGAAATCGGATCGAACACAAGCCTTTGGGGGCAGATTTGATCGTAACTGAAGGTTGGCTACCGGATGGTAAAATTGTGGTGGGCGTGACTTCTGGTGCTTCTACGCCGGATAAGGTGGTTGAAGATGCGATCGATCGAATTTTGGCGATGAAAGCCGCTGCGGTTGTCTAATTATATTGTTTCTGCACTGCACTGGGAATCATAATTTTCTCAGTGCAGCACTTGCGTGATTCCTCGCTGGTGACATCGCTCGATCGCTCGCACGTAAGCCAAGAGAGTATAATTGCGATATAACCGGATTTGAGATTCAACTAATTTCAACCCATTAATTCTCCGCACTTACCCGATTGCTCGAATTGCTGATACTATTCACCCGCGCCATCGTTCCTGTGAATTTTTCCCCTGCGTCCAACCAATTATTTATTAAATAAAATATTAAAAATTTGCCTTTTTTTTTGCGGTAAAAACCTTGACGCTGCTGGCTTGACAAGGTATTATTTAATAATGGGAATATTGGCGAAATTAAAATTTGTTTTACCACTCCCATTATCTAAAATATAGCCCAAAAATCAACTTAAATCAATAGGTAAAAACTCCTTTTTTTGCGCCGCGATTTGAAAGTATGAAAGCAGCAGGATCGATGCAAGAAAACATGGCGAATAAAGCTTTGTTGGCCACCCTAGATTGTGTGGCGTTTGCCTGAATCACGAGACGTAAGAGAGCAATTTATGGCATTTCTGGCTTAAGGGGGATGCCAAAAGAATCGAAACTAAGTTACAAACAAGATCCAGCGCACATTTGAGCCTTAAATTTATAGTCTTTAGCCACCCTATAGGCCCGCGCCAAAAATTCGAGTAGTCCGCATCCAGTTAAAATAAAAAAAGCAGGACTCGCACAGCGACTATTTCATGAAACAATCACTGACTCCCCAAATCACGGCAGGTATCGGAATGGTCGTGGCCCTGCTAATTTTCAATGCGGCAACTTCCTACCGCAACACTCTCAAGTTAATCCAAAACGAACACTGGGTGAGCCACACTCACAAAGTTTTAACCGAACTCGAAGCTACGCTTTCCACCTTAAAAGATGCTGAAACCGGACAGCGCGGTTATTTGCTGACGGGAGAAGAACGGTATTTAGAACCGTATAACAGCGCGCTCGCCCGCATCAACAAGCAAGTAGTCGGATTGCAGCAGCTAACGGCTGACAATAAGCGGCAGCAACAGCGCCTTCGCGATTTGAAAATTGCGATCGACTCTAAATTAGCCGACCTTGAAACAACCCTCAATCTGCGACGCAAACAAAACTTAGCAGCAGCCGTGCGGCAAATAAAAACCGGTAGGGGAAAGCAAATCATGGGGGACATTCGGCAGCAGATAGCCGCCATGACTGCCGAAGAAACTCAGCTATTGCAGCAGCGCGCCCGAGAATCTAAAAAAAGCGCTCATTTGACAATCCTGAGTTTTACCGTTGCGAGTTTAGTAAATTTCCTGTTGATGCTGTTGGTTTACTATTTGGTGAAGCGCGATCGAACTTTGCGCGACAATGCCGAAATCAAGCAAAATCAACTTTTAGACCAGCTAGATCACGATCGCCACTCCCTACAATTAAGCGAAGAACGTTTCCGTCGCGCCATTCTCAACGCACCGCTGCCAATTATGCTGCACGCTGAAAACGGAGAAGTTTTGCAAATTAACTGCGCTTGGACAGAACTCTCAGGCTACGAATACTCAGAAATTCCCACAATTGAAGATTGGACAGAAAAAGCTTACCACAGCCGCCAATCGCTAGTGCAAGCACATATCGATCGGCTGCACCAATTAAACGCCCGCATTTCTGAAGGCGAATATATGATTTCCACAGCCAGCGGCGAAACTCGAATTTGGGAGTTTTATTCCGCACCTTTAGGCAAGCTTTCCGACGGCAGAAGTCTAGTAATTAGTACCGCCCTTGACGTAACTGCGCGCAAACAAGCAGAAGCAGAAATTCGGATGCTCAACGCTACGTTAGAACGGCGAGTGGAACTCCGCACCAATCAACTTCAAGCAGCTAACGAAGAATTAGAAGCTTTCGCCTATACCGTAGCCCACGATTTGCGTGCCCCCCTGCGGGGAATGCAAGGATTGGCTGAAGCTTTATTAGAAGATTACCGTGACATCCTCGACGAACTCGGTCAAGAATACGCCCAGCAAATTGTTAATTCTGGGCAACAACTAGAAGAATTAATCCAAGATTTGCTAGCTTACAGCCGCCTGAGCCGCACAGATTTATCGCTGCAAGTTTTGGACTTAGAATCTGCTGTAGCCGAGGCAATTGCTATGGTAAAAGCTGACGCTAAATCCAGGCAGGCTCAAATCAGTGTTCGAGCGCCCTTGCCTGCGGTAATTGCCCACCGCGTTACTTTAGTTCAAGTAATCGCCAATCTGCTCACCAATGCTATAAAATTTGTGGAAGGCACACCACCCCAAGTGCATATCTGGGCCGAGGAACTTGAGCTGCCTCAAGAGGGAGAGACAGACAGCGATACAGCGGGAGAATTGGAAAGGGGAACTGTGGGACAGTGGGAACATTCCCAGTTACTTATGGTCAGCCCTGTATTGCCAGTCCCCATAATCCGTCTGTGGGTAGAAGACAATGGTATCGGTATTGCTCAAGAACATCAAAAACGCATTTTTCGGGTTTTTGAACGGCTGCACGGTATCGAATCTTACCCCGGAACAGGTATAGGATTAGCTATTGTAAAAAAAGGAGTCGATCGCATGGGCGGTCAAGTGGGAGTGGAATCTCAAGTAGGACAAGGCAGTCGATTTTGGATACAACTGAGGAAGCATGACCCAAATGCAGACGATTTTGCTGGTGGAAGATAACCCCGTTGATATTCTATTGATGCAGCGGGCATTTCGCAATGAGACTTTTGCTAATACTTCGCTGCAAATTGTCCGAGATGGAGATGCAGCGGTTTTTTATTTAAATGGGGACGGAGAATACAGCGATCGCGATCGCTATCCTTTACCTGCGATAATTTTACTGGATTTGAAATTGCCTAGGCGATCCGGTCACGAAGTTCTAATTTGGCTGAGGCAGCAGCCGGAACTAAAACGCTTGCCGGTGGTTATGCTTACTTCTTCTAGGCAAACACCTGATGTCAAGCGAGCTTACGATTTGGGGGTGAATTCTTATTTAGTTAAACCAGTCGGGTTTGCTTCTTTATTAGAAATGATGCAGAGTTTTAACGAGTATTGGCTCAACTATACCGAACTGCCGGAACCGAGAGAATTTGGTGGTTTGTAGTGGCTGTTTACCGATTTTTATTGCTTGTTTCCTCGTTACCCGGCTGTTTATCGTAACGAGTGAATTAAGTTTTTACTGAGGAAGCCCGTCATTTTTTATTTTAAAAGGGCAACATCCAACATTTTTATTAGGAGTGATTGATCGGCACTCTAGCTAACGGCACCATTATAAATTGTTAAAGTGGTACACATTCTGGTAATTGACGACAACCCAACGGATCGGCTGCTTGTCAAACGCGAGTTAGAGCGGCAATTCTCGCAATTGCAAATAACAGAAATTCCCGACGATAAATTATTTGCGGAAGCACTGACTCGAGGCGGATTCCATCTGGTAATTACCGACTACCAACTACGCTGGACGAACGGTATAGATGTGCTTGAAACTATTAAAGCCCGTTATCCAGAATGTCCGATTGTAATGTTTACGAATACTGGCAACGAAGAAATTGCTGTAGAGGCGATGAAAGCCGGATTGGACGACTACATTATCAAGTCGCCGAAGCACTACGTCCGCCTTTGCGTTGCGGTTCGCGGCGTACTCGATAGAGTTGCCGCCTGGGAACGAGTCGCCCGACTAGAAAATCAACTTAATTCTCTGCTAGAACGCTTAAATGTCGGAGTTTTTCGAGCGACTTCCGACGGGAAGCTTTTGGAAAGCAATCAAGCTTTCTTGCGCTTGTTTGATGCCAGCAATTTAGCAGATGTCCAAGGGATTTATCTGCAGCAATTGTTTTTGCAACCGGTAGATTCAGGGGAGTCTCGGTGTCAAACTCTGGAAATTACATTTCCTTTGGCAGACGGTCGAGTAAAATGGATTCGCTTTACTCAATATCTCTACCGCGCCGAAGGTGAAAGTACCATTGAGGGATTGGTAGAAGATATTACGGAACTCAAGCAAGCTGAACTTGCTTTGCGCGAATTTAATGAAACTTTGGAAGAGCGGGTGAGAGAGCGTACTGCTGAGTTACAAGAAGTTAACGCACAGCTAGAATCGTTTACCTATTCAGTTTCTCACGACTTGCGCGCTCCTCTGCGGGGAATTTCGTTTTTTGCTGAAACGTTGCTCCAAGATAGAAGCAGCGAGTTGGATGCTACCGCCCAGGATTACTTGTATCGGATTAATGACGCTGCAAGTCTGATGAATACTTTAATCGAAAATTTGCTAGAGTACAGCCGCCTCAGCAAAGCTAACTTGCCGCTAAAAGCAGTCTCTCTGAATTTAATTGTGGCTGGCTCGATCGCGCAACTAGAGGCTGAAATTGCCCAAAAACAAGCTCGGATAACGGTTGTTGAACCGCTACCTACGGTGTTGGCCCATCCTGGTACGCTGCTGCAAGTCTTGGCTAACTTGCTCTCCAATGCTATTAAGTTCGTGCCGCCTGGGATAGAGCCGCAGGTGCGAGTTTATGCAGAAGCTGAGGAGGAATATATCTATCTTTGGGTAGAAGACAACGGCATTGGTATTGAAGAAAAATTTCAAGAGAGAATTTTTGGGTTGTTCGATCGCCTGCACGGTCAAGAAGTGTATCCGGGGACGGGAATTGGGCTGGCGATCGCTCGCAAAGGAGTCGATCGGATGGGGGGTGCGATCGGGGTGAAATCGACTTTGGGAATCGGTACCCGCTTCTGGGTAAAATTACGAAAGTGCGAGAGTTGAGGAAGCAAGTTCGGCAACGCGCAGTGAATCGGGATTTAAAAAAAGATGAGGTTCTACGCAAGAGGGTTTGAACAGCAATATTCGGCTGTAGCTCAAAGAATCAATCAACCCGCTGGTTCACACCCGAAGACAGAATAAACAATTAGTATAATGATAGTTAAGTAATCTCTTGCACCGTTACCGGCTGAGCAGGCTTTCCGATCGGTTTTACAACAACTTACTTAATTAATTTGCTTGTGGGCTCGCCCCTAAAAAGCTGGTTGAGGATATTACAAGCTTTAAAATATAATAAAATACAAGCAAATACAATAAAATTATTGGCAAGTCTAATTAACCCACCAAGTACATATTCAAATTGTCGAGATTGCTTAAGAACATATTATTAGATTTAAGAGTGTTTGCGCCCATATAAAAACTAAAAGGCTAATGCTGTCTATTCTGTTAATCGACGACAACCCGAACGATCGCCTGATGATCGAGCGAGAACTGAGGAAAACTTTTCCCGATTTAGAAATTAAATCCGTTATTGATATCCCAACTCTAGAACACATCCTGGCAGCCGGGGGTTTTGATATAGTAATTACCGACTACCAACTCCACTGGAGCGACGGATTAACTATTCTCCAAAAAGTTCACAGCCGCTACCCGAATTGTCCGGTAATTATGTGTACGGACAGCGGCAGCGAACAAGTGGCAGTCGAAGCTATGAAAGCCGGCTTAAGCGATTACGTGTTCAAAGGGCGGTACTTAAAGCGGCTGGCGGGGGCCGTGGGCGAAAGCTTGAAAAAACAGCAGTTGCGCGAGAACTACGCGAAAACGTCGGCGCAGTTGGCAATTTCGGAGGAAAGGCTGAGATTGGCGATCGAAGCCTCGAAAATGGGAATTTGGGATTGGAATGTATTAACTGGCGAGGTCGTTTGGTCGGAGGAACAGGAACTGTTATTCGGGTTGGAAAAAGGCAGTTTTCCGGGAACTTATGAAGCGTTTTTTGCCTGCATTCACCCGGATGACCAAGCCTCGATCGCCGACGCTCTTGCCTTTGCTTTAGAAAACAAAATAGAATACAAGTACGAATTTAGAGTCCTTTGGCCCGATGGCAGCTTGCACTGGATCGCGGCTAGGGGCAAGTTTTTTGATGATGATACGGGTAAATCGGTGCGGTCGAGCGGCCTGGTTTGGGATATTACGGATCGCAAATTATCGGAAGCCAGGGTGCAAGAAAGCGAGGAAAATTTGCGCTTTGCCCTAGAAGCAGCTAACACGATCGCTTTTACCTGGGATGTGGCATCGGGGGAAGTCCGCCGTTCGTCCAATGCCGAAACACAGATGGGTTTGGGCCCAAACAGCACCTTTGGTACTTTTGAGCAAAAAAAGAATGCGGTGCATCCAGAAGACCGTGAAAGGTTTTTGGCTGATGTGGATGCCGCACTCACCGGGACGGGAGTTTACGAGTCGGAATACCGCAAAGTGCGACCCGACGGCTCAGTGATTTGGCTTCACGAGAAAGGGCGGGTGGTTTTTGACGCATCCGGCACACCCCTCCGGCTGTTCGGCGTGGCGATCGACATTACGGGTCGCAAACAGTTAGAATACGACCGTTCGCGCGCGTTGGCCCGCGAGCAGTCGTATTTGCGCCGCCTGCAAAAGTTAACCTCCGCGTCAGTTGCTATCAACTCCACGCTGTCGGTGGCAGAAATACTTCAGTTAGCAGCAGATAGCGCCCGCCACATTCTCGAAGTCCACCAGGTAGCGGTTAACCTCGACCCTGCCGCCACCTGGGATGCGGGAATTAGCAAGTTTTCCATGTCAGAAAAATACGCCGCGTGGCAAGATTACTGCGAAGAGCCAGACGGTACGGGCATTTACCAGGAAGTTTGCCAGCACCAACAGGCGATGCGGATGACTCAAACCGAGTTAGAGGCTCACCCGGCATGGCGGAAGTTCGGCAAGGCTGCGGGGAAGCACCCGCCGATGCGGGGCTGGCTGGCTGTACCGCTGAGGACTCGGGACGGCAGAAATCTGGGATTGATTCAGTTGTCGGACAAGTATGAGGGGGAGTTTGCCGAAGATGATGAAACTATTTTAATGCAGTTGGCTCAGGCGGTGTCGGGGGCGATCGACAATGCCCGACTTTACGAGGAATCTCAGCAGGCAAATCGCATGAAAGATGAGTTTTTGGCAACTCTTTCTCATGAGCTGCGATCGCCCTTAAACGCGATTTTGGGCTGGGCGCAACTGCTGCTGCAACGCAGTTTGAGTCCGGCTGCTACTGGGCGGGCTTTAGAAACGATCGAGCGAAATGCTAAATTGCAAACTCAATTGATTGATGATTTGCTGGATATTTCGCGAATTATTCGCGGCAAGTTGACTTTGAATCCTTGTGCGGTAAATTTGATTTCCCTGGTGGAAGGAGCGCTGAATACGGTGCGGTTGGCTGCCGATGCTAAGTCGCTCGATTTGCGGTTTGCAATTGGAGATTTGGGTTTAGAGACTGCTGAATTTTCCAAGCTTGGGAAGGTTTCTGGCAATCCTGAATCTGAGTTAAATCCGAGATTTTGGGTATCAGGAGACCCTGGCCGCTTGCAGCAAGTAATTTGGAATTTGCTGACGAATGCGATTAAGTTTACGCCGCGCGGGGGGCGAGTTGAAATCCGGCTTTCGAGAGTTGATTCGGAGGTTGAGCTGGCTGTTACCGACACGGGAATTGGGGTTGCACCGAATTTTTTGCCTTACGTGTTTGACTCTTTCCGCCAAGCGGATGCTACGATTACTCGCATTTATAGCGGTTTGGGGCTGGGTCTGGCGATCGTGCGGCAGTTGGTGGAACTCCACGGCGGCACGGTTTGGGCCCAGAGTCCGGGACTGAATATGGGCTCGACTTTTACTTTCCGTCTCCCTGCGATGCAGGTAAATTCGATCCCAGACGAGGAAGCGCAGGTTTGGGCTGACGCTGGTAATTTACTGGGAGTTAAGATTTTGCTGGTTGATGACGAGGTTGATTCGCGGGAATTTATGAGGTTTGTCTTGGCAGATTCCGGGGCCACTGTCAAGGTTGCATCGTCTGCTGCTGAGGCGTTTGAGGTGGCTTCGCAGTTTAGCCCGGATGTTGTGGTCAGCGATATCGGAATGCCGGAGGAAGACGGCTATTCGCTGGTACGAAGGCTGCGTTCTTTGAACACACAGACAGGGAAATTTTGGGCGATCGCTCTGACGGCTTATGCTAGGGATGAAGACCGCGATCGTGCTTTTGCTGCGGGTTTTGACCGACATCTGTCTAAACCTGTGCAACCCGATGTCTTGGTAGAGACTATAGTCCAGTTGAGGCAGCAAGGGCTAACAACTTAAAAAAATCTCTTAATAATTGGGAATTGGTAATTGGAAATTGGGAATTAGGAATTGTGTTTTTAGTGACGACTTTAATGCTCGTAAAACTCGCTCGTACTTGCATTCCTGACTACAAATGTATAATGCTAATTTTACCGGATACAACCTGATTAACCCGACTGGATATCGACGGAATCGCTCAACTGAAAAATATAAAAAATTTGTATTTTTCAAACTATTCAACTTATTCTTGTGGGACTTTGCTTGTAGCCAGCCTAAGATATGCAATTTCTATGCCGATTAGGTGAGGGGTTTGTGTTAATATGCTAAAATATCCAACAACCACGCGGTAATTAGGTGGACAAACTTCAGACAGATATAGAGGCAATTTACTCTCAAATAGAGGAATTGCGCCTGGAACGCCAGCAGCTTAGTATTGCCGATGCTGTCCCAGCCGGTGATTCGCCCCAAGCGATCGCCGATGCTTATCGGCGTCACGCGAGGGAAACAGCACAAGTGTCGGCAGAAGTCAAGGGTATAGATGACGCGATCGCGGCTCTGTCTGCTCAACTGGCTCAGAAACAGCAGCAGTCGGTAAAGTTGCAAAGAATCACTCCGATGGAGCAGCAAGTTGAAGAAGGAAGATTGCTGGCTCAGGGACACGCGGAACGGATTAATGAACTGGCGGCGGAACTGGCGGCGGAAGTGAAGGGACTTAAAGCTATCGCCGACCAAATTAGCCCCAGCTACTGGCAGGTTTATTACAAACCTTTTATTACTGGTTTTAAGAGTATATCTGTTCCCTACGTGCGATCGGACGGGGATGTTTGGACTATTGTCAATCGAGTAGTTTAGAGAGGCTGCGGGAGCAGAAATAATAAGCGCTCAAGACAATTTTTTCCTGTCCCTATTCCTCAACCTCAACCTCGCAGCAATTGCTTAATAGTGCCGACCAATTCCTGAGGGTGAAATGGCTTGGCGATGTAAGCGTCGGCTCCTTGTTTCATCCCCCAATAGCGATCGAACTCTTCGCTTTTGCTCGAACACATTACCACCGGCAAATTTTGGGTTTTAGGGTCGCTTTTGAGCCGGCGACAGACTTCGTAGCCGTTCATCCGGGGCATCACGATATCCAGAACGACTAAATCTGGGCGGTTAGCCTTGATTTGCTCTAGAGCTTCTACGCCATCACTCGCTACCGTGACGTTGAGTCCTCTACCTTTGAGCAAGTCGGCGATCATCTCCCGCAGAGTGACGCTATCATCAACAACCATAACTGTACTCATAGAATAATCCCTACCAAGTTTCTGGGTTGAAACGTTCACATTAACGTTTACACTAACGTTCACCTTCAAAAGTGTCTTTTCCTGATTGAGATTGCGCTCTGCTAGATGTAGTTTACCCACTTTTGCTGATTTCTCAATCATTTTCTGAGTAATTACCGCAAAATTTAAAGATCCGCGCAATCTCGGTTGACACACAAGGCTATGTCCGTTAGTCTATCATTTTCTTTCTCAAATGGTACTATTATCACAAAATAAGGGTATAGCTTGGTTGTGCGTTTCCGGTTGAGGACGGCGGCGCTCGGCCGCCTGCATCAACATTTGTCTACTTAGGATTTTTCGTACCTAAAGCCGATAGTTTTTGGTCGTAGAGCGTCTCTAGAACGACCGGGCGCTGGCGGTAGCTCTGACCGGTGTTTTTGCAGCCGTTAGCAACGATTCCCAAGACGGAAGCTCCAGAAATTTTTAATTCTTCTAAAACTTTGCGAACTTGCGCTCGGTCTGTTTGCCCAATTTGGACGACCATAATCGTAGCGTCTGTATGAGCTGCGATCAAGTGGGTGTCTGCCAAGCCAGTTACTGGCGGGGTGTCATAAATTACTAAATCAAAAAATGCTTGAAATTGCTCCATCAGATACTGCATTTTTTTGGAAGAAAGAAGCTTGATCGGATCGGGGGCAATTTGGCCGGCGGTGAGTACGAACAAATTTTCTTGGTTCGGGGCTCGTTGAATCGCGTCGTTGAGGCTGAGATCCGTGGAGATGGCATCGCCCAGGCCACGCACGTTTGGCAGTCCTAACTTAGCGTGCAGTTGCGGGCAGCGCAAATCTGCATCTACTAACAATACTCTCTGTCCGACTGCTGCTGCTGTGGCTGCCAGGTGCAAAGCTACTGTAGATTTGCCGTCTCCGGCTACGGCTGAGCCGACTAAGAGCGATCGAATCGCCGTGCCTGCACTGAGCAAGTGAATGTTCGTGTAGAGCGATCGAAATGCTTCTAAAAATTGATAGTCCAAGTCGCTCAAAATACTTGGTTCTCCAATCTCCTGACCAGTATGTCTAGCTTGGCCCGGTTCGACTACTTCCACTTTCGAGTTCGAGCGAGCCGATTTTAGTTTTCTCTGTCTGGCTGGCCGTCTGCGCTTGACTTTCTTGGTAAACGGAATTACCCCGAGTATTGGCAATCTTGTGGCCATTCTCAGTGATTCTGGAGTGTGGAACACAGTATTTAGTACCTCTACGAGCAAGCCGACTGCTATGCCCAGCAGACTGCTTAAAATTACTGCCAGCACTAACTGTTTTTTGGTTTGTTTGACGGTAGCTGTTATAGGGTTGCCGAATTTGTCTAGCGGAATTTCCGGAGGATTTATCAGCACCCAGGGTATTTGCTGCTGAGCCGCATCGATCCGCAAGGCTTCTCGTTTTGCCAAGAAGTCCGAAAAACTCTTAGTAACTACTTGCAGTTCCCGCTGTAAATTGTCGTATTCTCGGGTTGTGACTGAAAAGTTTCTAATTTTTTGGTTGAGAGCATTTTGCAAAGCTGTCATTTCGCGATCGCGCGCTTCAATTTCTTTGATTTGGGTCTCTAAATTTCCCATCACCACTTCTCTTGCTTGTTGGGTGGCGGTTAAAATCAGTTCTTCCCGACTTTTTCGCAGCGCTAAAACTGGCAAACTGTCTTCTCTGTACTGAGCTAATTTTAATGACAATTCCGAGTCTATTCTCTGAATTTGACCTAATAGTCCGCCGTAAGCTTGTCCTTGGGTCATCAGCAGCCCCTGGGGATTATTTTCGTTGAGTAGTTTTTCATAGCTTTGGTAGAGGTTTCGCATCCCTTTTAGCTGAACTCTAATTTCTACTTGCTTGCCCCGAATGCTTTGAACTTGTTCCGAAAGAGATTTTCCCTCTATCTGGGGTTCAAACAAGTTGCTCTGCTGCCGCAGTCTTTGGACTTGCAGTTGCAGAACTTCCACTCTTTCTCGGAGCTTGGGCATCTCCGTATCTATAAATTTAATACCTTGATTAATGCCCATCAGCCGTTGCTGCAAGCTGTAATCTAGATAAGCTTTAGAAATTTTTTCCAATACGCGGTAAATTTTTTTTCGGTTTGAATCTTTGTAGCGAACTTGTAAAATTTTTGTGCCTTGCTGTTTGCCATCTTTCGTGTAGCTGATGCGCTGGATCGACATTTTTGATATCAGTTCGCTATAGTTCATTTTGGGATACGAAGCCCGCAATTCCTCAATCACTGGCTGCATCATTTTGGGACTTCGCAAAATCCTAATTTGGGTTTCGTAGTCTAGTAGGCTAATTCCTTCTATATTAATTCTTGCTAAGTCGGCAGCTTGGGTGTTGTTTAATTGTTTGGATTGCAAACCTTCAGCCGTGGCTGGTTCTACTAACAGGGAAAAGGAGCCTTCATACTCGATCGTTATGCTTTTAGAAGTGGCGATGATCGCTGTTCCTGCGAGGGCGCTCAAAGCAATGGTGGCTGCTGCCATGACCAGGAAGCGACGGCGCACGACGCCGAACAGCCAGGACAAGTCTAGCTTTTCTTCTTCTCTCTCCTCTCCGAAGTGATCTCTGTAGTTCTGAGCAGATAACTCCGGCAGTTTGCCATTCGATTTGGGTGTGAAGGGTTGGTAATCTTGTCTGCTATCCATATTCAGCCTAGGTATTTTTGAGGTTGATATTTTTGAGGTTGATATTTTTGAAGCGGGCAGGTCGCGGCTGGGTAATCTTATTGTTTAGTTTATTCTAGCCTTTGCCAGGAATTATCCACCTCACCCGCCGCCTTCTTACCTGAATAAAAATCGGAGAACGTTTATAAAATTTAACACTCCCGTCGCTGGGCCGACAGGCCCGATTACAGCGTTCAGGCGATCGACAAAATTGACGAGACCCCTGCGAGATACGATAATCATGTCGTTGTTGCGAAGTTGAGGATTGGTTTCTTCGTTAATTCCTTGACTTAAATCGATTTGGATCGTCCGTTTAGTAGCTGTACCGTCGGTATTGAGGCGGACTAGCTCAACTTTATCTCTTCTCGCTCTGGTATTCTCGTACCCAAAAAATCCTCTGGAAACTAAAGCTTGATTCAGCGTGGCATTAGCTGGGAGTCTCAAGGGATCGAGGGATGTTCTGAGTTCTCCTACTACAAAAACGTTAATGCCAGTGGGAGCAAAGTTAGTGCTAGCGAGCACACCAGCTTCTGCGGGGTTGACGATCGTAGCTTTGGGTACGATGATCGTGTCTCCCTCCTGGAGGATGGTATCTTGGGCGCCGTCGCCGGACTCTAGGAACTGCCACAGGTTGACTGGGATAATTTGTTCGCCTCTTCTGGTGACGCGCCGCACTTGGATTTGCCGGATGTCGGCATCCGAGGTGATGCCGCCGGCTAGCTGAATAGCCCGGATGACGGTAGGGAAACCTTCGCGGCTGAGGTCGTTTGTGGTGTTGCCGCCGATGACGACGTAAGCCCCAGGGCGGGTGACTTGACCGACGATGGAGATCGATCGAGGTTTTTCTGGGGGTGGCGAAAAGTTGGCCGTCGCAAATTGACGAGCTTCTGCTTGGTTGAAGTTGGCGACTGTGGGAATCACGATTGTGTCTCTGTCTTGCAAAATGATGTCTTGAGAGATGTCTCCTTCTTGCAAGAATTTCCACAGGTTGACGTTGAGCACTTGATCCGGGCCGTCTCGTTGGGGACGGCGGACGCGGATGTTGCGGATGTCAGCGACACCCGTGACGCCTTCTGCGAGTCTGATCGCTTGGGTGACGGTAGGGTACTGGACACTCGGCGAGGCTCCCGGGCCGGGAGTGAGGGTCATAATGAAGTTTCCGGGCCTGGTGACTTCTCCGATAACGCCGACGTTGAGGGGGCGGGCGGCGACGAGGCTGACTGTGACGATGGGGTCTTTGAGGACGCGACGGTAGGCGTTGCGGATGATGTTGGTGGCTTCTACTAAGGTGCGGCCGCGGACGGAGACCAAGCCGATTAGGGGCAGGTTGACTGAACCGTCGGAAAGGACTTCGTAGCCGCGGCTGAGTTCGGGTACTTCGAGTATTTCTACTTGGATGCGATCGCCGCCACCGAGTTTATAGCTTTCCGGCGATCTCGTAACGGGCGCAACATTCTGGGCTTGCTCTGCGCCTAGCGGGATGGGAAGTTGTGCCGGGGTGCTTCTGGCGTCAGCGATGACAGTGGAAGCAAACAAGACAACACCCACAACCGACCGGGCTATCTGTCCTGGAAAATGGGTGTTAACCATACACCACCTAATTTTATTGACTATGATTTATATAAGTGTAGCCTTTTTAGTGCTGGGCAAAAAGCTCATTATTTTAAGCTATCGCCCAAAAAAGGATGCTGTATTTTTGCTGTATGCCTAATTTCTGTGCTAGCGTGGTTGCGGGTTGACGGCTATATTTTATATCTATATAACTTGATCTGGTTTTTGATAAAGGAAAGCAATTATGACTCAACCAGTGTCTAAAGCAAATATGCTGAAGGAGCTGATTTTAGGTAGTTCTTCATTAACATGGATGCTAATTGCTATACTCGCGATGGCAACTATACTATTATTTCAATTTGCCAGCTATAAAAAAATTGGTTTGGCTTTAGAAAAAAGCTTTGCTATTTTATATATTTTCATCTCTCCCGTACTGACACAACCTCCTTTTAATTACTTGCATTTTATTAATTTAAAAGATCCCGAAGGTGGCATTTTAAAACTGCTACCTTATTTTTTTTACCCCTGGGTATTACTTATTTTGTTTTCACGAATTAAAATTTTTAGTAGCAATTTTATACAGTTTTTTGCTAAATTATTAATTATGAATTCTTTTTTTTTACTTTATACATTACTTCCATTACTGTCTACATTATGGTCCCTAGTTCCTGAAGAAACCCTAAGAGCAGGTCTAGCTTTTTCAGGATTTACTGTTTTCGGGTGTTACATTGCAGCGCAATATAAATGGGAAGATTTATCTCGTTTTTGGCGATGGGGATACACGGCACTCGGTTTGGCCAGTTTTGTAATGAAACCCCCTGGCTCAGGTGATTTTGTAGGCTTAACTCTATCTAAAAATTCTTTGGGGGGAGTCTTAGCTTTATGTACGGCATTTTGGTATTTGCATTATTCTCAAGGAGCTAAAACTCAGAAAGAACGCTGGATTGCTTTGGGAATGATGTTATTTTCATTTTACCTGGTGAGGGCTAATAAGTCTGGCTCTGCTCTAGTGATTACTATCATATTAATAATTGCAGTCTCCTCGCTAAATTTTCTAAAAAATTTAAGTTTTCAGTGGGCATTTACGGCGATTATATTTTTCCTGGTTTTCAGCATAATTATGACTGTTTTTGTAGTAGACAACCTAGAGGATATTATTGTAGGTGGGTTAGGCAAAGACTTGACTCTAACTGGGCGCACCGAATTCTGGCCACAGTTAATGGATGCGGTCAACCAGCGCCCCTGGTTTGGCTACGGATACGATGGATTTTTTCAACAAGATAAGTTAGGCTCGGCTACTCCTGCTTATTTTATTTATACTCCTAATGGATTTCAACCTAAAAATCCTCACAATGGGGGGATCGGTATCTTGTTAGCATTCGGTTGGCCGGGATTAATTCTAATGATGACTTCCTTGCTGCTCAATTTAGCTTACGCAGTTCGGTATTTGAGTCGTAGCACGCTGGAAGAAGCGGGAATACCTATTTGTTTTCTAGTGTCTATTATTATAAGCAATATCACAGAAGGTTATATTATAGATATAGGAAATCCTTGGCTGAGTTACGCAATGTTGACGGTTCGACTTGCGATAGATAATGCTAACAATAGTTCTAACAGTAGCACCAGTAACCCTCAAAGGCGTTCTTTAGCTCGCACTGTCCATTGAAGTAACCTTTATTGAACGGATCGTGAGTCAAGTTGTGGTATGTTGTTATAGGATCAACCAGTCTAATTCTGCGAGATTGCCGAGCCTGCCAGAACCGCGTTTGTGTTTTGTAAAGATTTAAAATATTCTGATGCTAGATAAGTTAACTGCGGTCAGTCAAAGGCTCGCCCCTAGTCTGCGCCAGGTACTCAGCAACATAGCTTGGCTGTTCACTGACCAAATCTTGCAGATGGGTCTAGGTCTGTTTGTAGGCCTTTGGGTGGCTCGCTATCTTGGTCCGACACAATTTGGATTGCTCAACTACGCGCTCGCCTTTGTGTCGCTGTTTAGTTCGGTAGCAACGATGGGCTTGGGTACTCTGGTAGTGCGGAATATCGCTCGCGACCCCGAATGCAAAAATGAGACCCTGGGAACTGCCTTCGGACTGCAATTTACTGGTGGCTGCATCACTTTGGTGTTAAGTGTCACCGTGATTGCGCTACTCAAGCCCAACGACACTCTGACTCGGTGGCTGGTAGGTATCATCGCAGCAGGAACCATCTTTAATGCTTTTGAAGCAATCAATTTTTGGTTCCAGTCCCAAATCCAGTCAAAATATACAGTGTTGGCTAAAAATTCGGTATGTTTTTTAGTTGCTGCAGTCAGAATTGGGTTAGTGACTATTAAAGCCCCCCTGCTTGCCTTCGCCTGGATTCGATTGGCAGAGGTGGCATTGGTAGGAATGGCTTATGTATATTTTTATAAGCTTACTGGGAATAAAATTAAGGATTGGCAATTCAGTTGGGAGCGGGGTAAGGAACTGCTATCGGAGAGTTGGCCGATAATTTTGTCGGGATTGGCAATTTATCTGTACTCAAAAACCGATCAGATCATGCTCGGTGCGATGAATAAAAATGCTGAACTGGGCTATTATGCTGCAGCGGTTAAAATTTCGGAAATCTGCGATTTCTTGCCGATGATTCTATCAAGCTCTATTTTCCCCAAACTAGCGAATTTGAGAAAGACAAATTATGAAGAATATCTAAATAAATTTCAAATTTACTCGGATATTATGATATTTTTATGGTTGGGAGTGGCCATACCGATATCATTACTTTCTCCATGGATAGTGCATCTGCTTTACGGGGAAAACTATGCGAAGTCAGCAGCGGTACTGGCTCTCTATGTTTGGGCGCAATTTGGTAGTAATTTTGGAGTAGCACGGAGCACATATTTGAACATAGAAGGTCAGTTGCGCTACGGTCTTTACTTGACTGTAGTCGGATCTATTCTAAATGTAGGGTTGAACTTTTGGTTGATTCCTAAGTATGGAGCTTTTGGAGCAACGGCGGCTACTCTGATAACTTATTTTTACGTGATTATATTAGTCAATTTCTTAATTAAGGAATTGCGGCCTTTTAGCACTTTCATCTGGCGCTCCTTTAACTTATACAAGGCGGCTGGTAGAATCAGAGGATTAGTAAAGTGATTCAAATTAAACCTAAAATCGAACAGCGCTCGAATTGCCCCTATTGCGGGACAGAACTTAATGCCAAAAGTATTTTGTGGCAAGGAATACATATTGTTCTGGACTGTAAGTGCGGGGGATGTGGAAGCCAAATAATGGACGAGTTGAGAGTAGGTCATGGAGTTAGAAACTCCGTCCAAGTTGATACCATCAAAGGTGAAGTTTTTGCAAAAGTTGCTAATATAAAAGAATGGCTAGGCAAACCATTACTCTCTTCACTCCAAAATCCTCAACCCGAAAAACTTGAGATTGTCAAAGAAAGTTTTAAACCCTGCAAGCGGGTAATTATCTTAAACTGTATCGATCATCTTTATGGTCATTCCCTGCTGAAGTTGCTAAATGCACAAAGGCACTTAGAATGCAACTTTGACTGCGGGTTAGTTGTGATAGTTCCTAAGTTTCTAAGGTGGATGGTTCCTGATGAAGTTGCCGAAGTCTGGACAGTACCTATTTCTTTAAAAAATGGTCAAACTTACTATCCCAGCTTCGCTGAGTTTGTTGAGGAAGAAACGAAACGCTTTGATGAAATTTATGTCAGCGAAGCCCATTCTCATCCTAGCCAGTTTGACATCACGCGGTTTACTAGAGTTCCCAAACACAAATTTGAAGAGCCAGAAATAAGAATTACTTTTATTTGGCGCGAAGATCGTTTATTAGTTAACAGTGGGCTGTTCCGAGTTTTGAAAAAGCTCAATCAACGAGAAAGGGCATTGCCATTACAAAATTTGAAAATTCAGCAGTTATTTGAGAAAATCAGGTTGCAAGTACCAGAAGCAAAATTTGCCGTAGCTGGTTTGGGGACAAAAACTAAGTTTCCCGAATGGATTGAAGATTACAGAGTGGAGAGTTTTAATGAAAAAGTTGAAAAGGAAATATGCAGTGTTTATTCACAAAGCCGCTTAGTAATTGGTCTTCACGGCTCTAATATGTTGCTACCTTCGGCTCATGCTGGTATGACAATTGATTTGATAGATGAGCGTTGGGGGAACTTTGCCCAAGATATTTTATACCAAGAACGTGACCCTAGAATGGCTACTTTCCGCTATAGATTTTTGCCCTATCAGACTAGCAATGATACACTGGCATACATAGCGGCTGTGATGCTTCAGAAGTGGTTGAATTTTAAATCGCAGATGACTGCTGATGTTGTTAATTCAAATGTTGAAGAGTAGTAGAAAAAGTAGAGTAGAAGAAATGTCCAATTACAAAATCCAAACACCCGTCGCTTTTATAATCTTCAAACGTCCAGATACAACGGCTAAAGTATTTGAGGCAATTCGTCAGGCCAAACCCCCCAAATTGTTAGTAATTGCTGACGGCCCACGTTCAGATAGGCTTGGAGAAGATCAAGAATGTGCTGCCACCAGAGCTATTATTGACCAAGTAGATTGGGACTGCGAAGTTATTAAAAATTACGCTGACGTAAATTTGGGTTGTTTGCAGCGGGTTTCTAGCGGTTTGAATTGGGTATTTGATATGGTTGAAGAGGCAATTATTCTTGAGGATGACTGTCTCCCTCATCCTACTTTTTTCCGCTTCGCTGAAGAATTGCTCGATCGTTACCGAGACGACCAGCGGATTCTGTCAATTTCGGGTCAGAATGTTCAATTTGGGCGGAAAAGAACTGATTATAGTTACTACTTTTCTGTCTACAATCACTGCTGGACCTGGGCTAGTTGGAGGCGAGCTTGGCAGCACTATGATTTAGATATGAAGTTGTGGCCGGAAGTTCGCGATGGTAATTTTTTGGTGGATGTATTGGGAGACTCGCACGCTGCAAAAATTTGGACAAATACTTTTCAGCTTTGTTATGAAAGGAAAATAGATAGTTGGGCTTATCGGTGGACATTGGCGAGCTTTATTCAAAATGGAATGAATATTTTGGCGAATGTCAATTTAGTTTCTAATATCGGACATGGTTTCGGAGGAACTAACACGAAGGATGTTAACAGTCCTTACAGTAATATGCCTGTAGAAGCTATAACATTTCCGCTGAAACACCCACCATTTGCAATTCGGGATAAGCAAGCAGATAATTTTACCGAGAACACTTTATACGATTACGATCCGCCGTTTTTAAGAAAGGTGCAAAAAAAAATTAATAAACTTTTGAAACAAATCAGGTAAATATCGTCGCTCACCTACTAAATGATTACTTAGCCCAACATTACAAAACTGAATATTTAGCCCAAGGCATCGCCTGGGTATTGGGATTTTAATATGAATATAATCCCTCTTTTGTGAAACAAGTGTAGAATCCCGTCAAAAATTATTGAAGGTTAAGGTCTAATATGCTAAGAGTTGTCTACGATTATCAAGTTTTTAGCTGGCAAAGATATGGTGGAGTTTCCCGTTATATATATGAGCTAGCAAGTCACCTATCTGAAATAGAAGATATTGACGTAAAAATTTTGGCATTTTTTTATGTAAATGAGTATCTAAAAAAAAGCCAACCTGGTTTAGTCGCGGGTTTTCCAGTACCTTTTATTGCCAGTGGACAATTTCACAAAAACCTCGCGAGATTGAATAACGCAATTTCTCAAGTCTGGTTAAACATAAAAGAACCTGATATTGTCCACCAGACTTATTATAATCAAAGCTACATTCCTAAAAATGCTAAGGTAGTTGTAACCGTTTATGATATGATTCACGAAAAACTAAGTCAATTTTTCGAGCATAAGGATATTTTTAATAAGCAGGATAAAACGACTCAATTTAAAAGGAAATCGGTGAATGAAGCAGACGGTATTATTTGTATATCAGAAAACACGAAAAAAGATTTAATAGAAATATTAGAAGTAGACCCCAACAAGATATCAGTTATTTATCTGGGCTTCTCTCCTAACAAATGGCCCAAAATTGAAAAATTTGTTTCTATCGCCTACCAACCATTTATTTTTTATGTAGGAGAAAGGGGCGGCTACAAAAATTTTGAAGCCTGTTTGCAAGCTTATGCGAGTTCCAGCCAATTGAAGGACAATTTTAATCTAGTATGCTTTGGGGGTGGTAAATTTTCTCAACAAGAGCTTGCTCTAATGGATACCCTAGCATTATCAAAAAATAAAATCTTTCAAGTTTCAGGGGATGACGCTGCTCTAGCAGATTATTACCGCCATGCTTCAGTTTTTATTTATCCATCCCTTTACGAAGGTTTTGGCATCCCTCTCTTAGAGGCAATGTCTCTGCAATGTCCGATCGCTTGCAGCAATACTAGCTCCATGCCTGAAGTAGTCGGAGAAGCAGCCGAATTATTTGACCCGAATGAACCTGACAATATTGCTGAAGCCTTGCAGAACATTTTGTTCTCTACGCAAAAAACTAAAAAGTTAGTACAACTCGGTACAGAAAGAATCAAGCTGTTTTCTTGGGAGACTTGTGCAGAACAAACTAAACAAGTCTACTTATCTCTGTTATAATTTTGTTAACTGATGTACAGGAAGAAGACCGATGTCTCATTTTCATATATTAGTTTTTAATTGTGAACCCATTTCCCTGTTTTTAGACAACTTTGACAAAATCAATAATTTCGCTCCCGAGCCACATAAACTTTATATCTTAGAGGCTTCTTTTAATCATAAACAAGAGCCCGAGAAAGTGGCTAAGAAGGGAAATAAAAAAAATGACGGTTATGGAAGTCTAAACCAATTTATAAATTATGAAAGGCACTAGAATTGCTGTCCTTTTAACTTGCTTCAACCGCAAACAGAAAACATTAGCTTGCTTAGATGCTCTTTTTAAGCAGGCACTTCCAGCCGATGTTGATATTGTAGCCTATTTAGTCGATGATGCCAGCACGGACGGAACCAGCGAGGCAGTTCGTCACACCTATCCTCAAGTCAAGATTTTGTCCGGCGATGGGAACCTATTTTGGAACGGGGGAATGCGGGGGGCTTTCACCGAAGCAATGAAAGATGATCCCGACTACTACCTCTGGTTAAATGATGACACTCTTATTTATCCCGAAACAGTAAGTGTCTTGCTAGAAACCACTCAAAAATTCTCAGAAAAAGGAGAAACTAAAGCAATCGTTGGCGGTTCTACCTGCGACCCAGAAACAGGTAAAACAACATACGGCGGTGTTGTGCGAAATAACCCTTTGCACCCCTTCCGATATGGTGTCCTCGAACCAACAAAAGAGCCTCAGATGTGCGATACTATGCACGGCAACTGCGTATTAATTCCCCGCAGTGTTGTGCAAATGGTCGGCAACCTCGATCCGGCTTTTGTCCATTATATTGGCGATTGGGATTATGGTTTACGAGCCAGACAGAAAGGATGTACAGTTTGGATTGCTCCTGGCTATTTAGGTACTTGTTCCCTCAACCCCCAGGTGACCAAAACGGCTGCTGATAATTTAAGCGAAGGATTGGATAAAATGAGCCAACCGAAAGGTTTATCCTTCAAAGATACTACCCTGCAACCGGCTCAAGAGTGGAAAGTATTTACTCAGCGGCATGGTGGCTGGTTGTGGCCAATTTATTGGCTGCTACCTTATCGTAGGTTAGTTTGGCTTTCAGTGTTGAGTAAACTGGGATTGACTAAAAACAAAACTCAAGGTGAATAGGATGGTTGATAGAAATGAACTCCGCATTGCTTGGCTTGTCCCGGAAGTGGGACTGGGAGCCTACTGGCAGCCGGTTTTGAGAGAATTTACGAAGGTTTTTAAGAATACTGTATTTTATACTGGTGGGGTTTGGCCGGGATTCGATCCCACAATGCCGGGTTCGTCGGTAATTCAGTTAGTAGGAAAGACGAGTTTTGTAGAGACGACAAAGATAGATACAGGCTACGATCGCGGATTTATCGTAGTATCACCTAGTATTATCGGCTATCTGCTCGAATTTCGTCCTCAAGTCGTATTTCCCCAAGCTTTCTCTTTGTGGACTGTGATTGTAGCGCTTTTAAAACCGCTGATGCGGTGGAAAATTGCGATTATTTATGATGGTAGTTCCCCCAATACAGATTTTCGAGATTCAAGTTTTCGGACATTTGTTCGCCGGGTACTTGTGCGGTTTGCTGATGCTTTTGTTTCTAACAGTAATGCGGGTCAGCAATATCTGATAGAAGCGCTTAATGTACCGGAGGATAAAATTTTTACCCGAACCTATCTTGTCCCAGATGCGGGAGCTTTAATGAAACGGCTGGAGGGCACTGAGTCGCCGAATTTGGAGTTGAAACGCCCAATTTTTCTGTATGTGGGGCGCATCACATCAAGAAAGGGAATTAAGACGCTTTTAGAAGCTTGCGCTATTCTTAAAAGTCAAGGTTATGTAGATTATTCGCTGTTGATTATTGGCAAGGGAGCTCAGCGGGAGGAACTGGAAGATTTTATTAAAGAGCGCAATTTTGAAGAGCAGGTAACTTGGGCCGGATGGGTGGAATATGGAAGTTTGGGTTCTTACTTTCAGCAAGCTGATGTTTTTGTATTTCCTACTTTTGAGGATGTCTGGGGAATGGTGGTACCGGAGGCGATGGTTTTTGGCAAACCTGTACTCTGCTCAAATGGCGCAGCTTCCTGCGAATTGATTGCTGAAGGGGAGAATGGTTACATTTTTGATCCTAGAGACTCTCAAGGTTTGGCTGAGGCGATCCGGCGTTTTCTGGACAATCCAGATTTGATTAAGTCAATGGGAGAGCGCTCACGCGAACTAATTGCTCAAAAAAATCCCGAAACAGCCGCCCAAGCTTATGTCGAAGTAACATCCTTTTTAATGGGTAGTGGTTAAGCTGTTGTGGGTAGTAGAAAAAAACAACGTTTTTAAGTAACCAACAAAAACTAACCACTAACAACAAATTAAAAACTCACGCCTAACAACTAACAAGTAACCACTAATAATTGCCGATGAAAATTCTTTTATCTGCCTTTGCCTGCGAACCCGGACAAGGATCTGAGGAAGGAGTGGGCTGGAATGCGGTGGTAGAAGCCGCCAAACATCAAGAAGTTTGGGTACTAACTCGCACCTTTTACCGTACCGCTATTGAAGCTTTCCTCGCCGCGAACCCTAACCCTAACCTGCACTTCGTCTACATTGAGCCTTTCGGCTGGAGCGAAAATTTTAAAGGTAGACAGGGAGGGCTGCAATTGCACTATTACCTGTGGCAAATTTTGGCTTATTTAGAGGCGCGCGCTCTCCACCGCCAAATTAATTTCGACATCGCCCGCCACGTCACCTACGTTAAATTTTGGTCGCCGAGCTTCATCTCGCTGCTGCCTATTCCTTTTATTTGGGGGCCTGTGGGCGGTGGCGAAGCAGCCCCTAAACCTTTTTGGGAAGATTTTAGCTCCAAGGCAAAACTTTACGAAACAGCGCGAGACTGGGGGCAGCGCCTCGGTGAGAGAGATCCCTTTGCCAGGATGACGGCTCGGAGAAGCGTCTTAGCTTTGGCGACGACGGAGGACACGGCTAAGCGGGTGCGGGCGATGGGGGCTAAAAAGGTGCAGGTGCTTTCTGAAGCCGGTCTGTCAAAGGCAGAGATGGCGCGGCTGGGAGAGTGCAAAATGCCAGGGGATTCGCCGATCAGGTTCATCAGTATGGGGCGGTTGCTGCACTGGAAAGGCTATCACCTGGCGGTACGGGCTTTTGCCCAAGCTAACTGGCCGAATGCCGAATATTGGCTGCTGGGGGATGGCCCGGAACGCGATCGCCTTCAGTCTCTAGCGGAAGAATTGGGCATTGCCTCTCAAGTTAAGTTGTGGGGGAGGCTGCCACGCGAGGAAACTTTGGGTAAGCTAGGGGAGTCTCATGTACTTATTCACCCTAGCTTGCACGATTCAGGTGGCTGGACTTGCTTGGAGGGGATGGCCGCGGGGCGTCCCATCATCTGCTTGGATCTGGGAGGGCCGGCTACTCAAGTGACGGCGCAAACGGGGGTAAAAGTACCTGGTTACAATCCAGAACAGGCAGTGCAGGGTCTAGCTGAGGCGATCACTAATTTAGCCGGCGATGCCGATTTGCGATCGCGCTTGGGTGAAGCAGGTCGAAATCACGTCAGGGAAATCTATGATTGGGATGTTAAAGGTAAATTCTTTGCCCAATTGTGCGAAGATGTATGCAAGGAAAAATCAGGCTAACTTCCTATTTGTTCGATCGGGCAAAACAAATAAAACTATATTTTTTCAGGCGGTGAAACGTGGGCGTTGCAATCATTACTGGATCTGCGGGTTTAATTGGCTCTGAGGCGTGTAAATTCTTTGCCAAACAAGGCTTAGATATAGTTGGCATCGACAATAATATGCGCCAGTTCTTTTTTGGTGCGGATGGTTCTACAAACTGGAACCGCCAACAGCTAGAAAAGTCCTTGGGAACCAAGTATTATCACTTAGATGTGGACATTCGCGACTATGAAGCGATTACCAATATCTTTCAGCGGTACGGCGAGTCGATCGAATTAGTAATTCACACAGCAGCCCAGCCCAGCCATGATTGGGCTTCCCGTGCTCCGAAAATAGACTTTACCGTCAATGCCAACGGCACTCTCAATCTTCTAGAAGTAACTCGCCTGTACTGTCCCAAAGCTGTTTTTATTTTCACTTCTACAAACAAAGTATACGGCGATACACCTAACAGTTTGCCTTTAATTGAATTAGAACACAGGTGGGAAATTGAACCCGGGCATACTTACGAAGGTGGCATTCGGGAAGATATGTCAATCGACCAGTGCCTGCACAGTTTGTTTGGTGCTTCTAAGGTAGCTGCTGACGTTTTAGTTCAAGAATACGGTCGATATTTTAATATGAACACCGCTTGTTTTCGCGGTGGCTGTTTGACGGGGCCAAATCACTCGGGAGCTCAATTGCACGGCTTCCTCGCCTACTTGATGAAGTGTGCCGTGACGGGAACTCCTTACACGGTGTTTGGCTACAAAGGCAAGCAAGTCCGCGATAACATTCACAGCGCGGATTTAATTGCGGCATTTTATGAATTTTATAAAGCTCCCAGAAGCGCCCAAGTTTATAATACAGGAGGAGGCCGGTACAGCAATTGTTCGATGTTAGAAGCGATTCAGATGTGCGAGGCAATTGCGGAACGCAAATTTAATTGGACTTATGCTGAAGGAAATCGGATTGGCGATCACATTTGGTGGATTAGCGACAATTCAAAATTTTCCAGTCACTATCCTAACTGGAAAATGAAATATAACGTTAAACAAATCTTACAGGAGATTTATGAATGTAACCGCGAGCGTTGGCTGAAAGAAGGGTCGGATAATTAAGGAAAAAAAAATGTGCAGGGAATTTGGGTAAACGATTGAATATAACGTTAAACAAATTTTAGGGGAGATTTATGAGTGTAAGCGCGAGCGTTGGCTTAAAGAGGTGTTCCATGATTGATAAAGGGAAAAAGAATGTACTCGGCATATTAGTAAATGCCGTTAATTATGAAGCGGCTGTGAGCAAAATTATTGCGGCAGCTAGCGCCGGAAAACCCATGTCAGTTTCGGCTCTAGCGGTTCACGGGGTAATGACTGGCGTTCTTGACAGCACTCATCGCTATCGGATCAATCACATTGACTTAGTATTGCCCGACGGACAGCCGGTAAGGTGGGCGTTAAATTGGCTCTACCATACGGAATTGCCCGATCGAGTTTGCGGGCCGAATGCTATGTTACAAATCTGCGAACGTGCGGCAGAAGAAGGATTACCTATCTATTTGTACGGCTCTCAAGCTTCTGTACTCGAGGCTTTATCTCGCAATCTCTGCCAGCGTTTTCCCAAGTTAATTATTGCTGGAACTCAGCCTTCTAAATTTAGGCACGTATCGGCCCAAGAGAAACAAGAAATTGCGCAGCAAATCCGCAACAGCGGTGCAGCAATTACTTTTGTCGGTTTGGGGTGTCCGCGACAAGAAGTCTGGGCTTACGAATACCGGGACGACTTATCAATGCCGCTGATTGCTGTAGGTGCTGCTTACGATTTTCATGCGGGTAATTTGGCTAAATCTCCTGAGTTTTTATCTAAGATAGGTTTGGAATGGCTGTTTCGGATGATTAAGGAACCCAAGCGCCTCTGGCAGCGGTATGTTTTTTTGAATCCGCTTTATATCTGGCTGTTTTTGCTGCAAGCTTTGAAAATCAAACAATTCGACCCCACAGACGCCACCCCGCCTGTGGAAGAAGTATTGTATGGTTGAAATTTAAAAGTTTTAGGTGAATTATGGGTGCTCACAAGTAAAAAGTAAACAAGCAAAAAGTACAGATAGTAACTAATTATTTTGAGGTGCAACTGCGATCCTATCTTCAAGAGGAGTTACGTCAGAAAGCAATTTTTACATTATTTATGGGGTAAGGTGCGCACTGCGCACCCTACATATAGAGTTTGTGCGTCAGTCTCGATCGAGCCAGCTTTAGTGCTGGGTCAATAGTCGTATTTGGTTTGAGCGCACTCCTGGCATTGGGGATTATCGCAGGGGAGCGCAAAAGTATTTTGAGTGTGTAACCAAACTGGATATAAAACCAAAAGTTTATTGCTATTACCTCGCTTGCGCTATGGCTTTTGGGCTACAATCCGGATCGAATCGTACTTGTTTTCATCAGCCGCAAAAATTGTTTTCAGCAGTAGATTCCAAGCTTGGGCCTTACTGTTTTCTTTGGGCTTTACCATCCGATGGGATTCCATTGAATCGAACAAACTCAAAATTTTTCTTTCCTCCTCGATCCAACTGTTGGCAAATTGGCGATAGTAGCCATTAAACTCGGTAGAAATTATCTCAAATCCCACTTTTTTACAGATAGCGCGAAAGCTCTGCGGGGTGAAGAAATACAAATGCCTTGGTACATCTCGATGCATCCATGCAATCCCTGAGGACTTCAGCCCCATAAGAGTTATTTGGTACTTCCATCACCAATTTGCCACCATCCACGAGCAACTGCATGGCATTGCGGAGTGCAAGTAAAGGATCTCTGGTATGTTCGAGTACGTGGTCCATCACAATCATGTCGTACTGTCTAGACATGACTTCCGGGGGCAAAGATTCAGCAGTACCATAAAATACATCAAGACCTCGCTGCTGGGCCAAAACCAAAGCTTGTCGATCTGGTTCTACGCCCCAGACTTTGTGACCATCTGCTTGCAGTTCTTGCAGCATTTGGCAGTTGGCGCAACCGATTTCTAAGATCGAGCAGGAAGCAGTCCCGAACTGTTGCTTCCACCATTGACTTGTGACATCTACTCCGCGATCGAAACGCCAAGCTAGATGCCCGCGCAATTTATCCAAGAAGGAAATAGAAGAGGAAGACTCGGAACCTGTAGAGTCTGTATGATGAGTATAATACTCGTCAATCTCGTAGAAGGTGGCGATTTCGTTGAGTTCGGGTAAAGGATGAATGCATCCAAGTTGTGACTTTTCGCATCAGTAAAATTGAAAGGATTCTTTGTTTGCAGGTCTGCGCCAATCACCGGGTATCAATAGCCACGGTTTCATACTCTGTCCCGATATAGGGCAGACTACGGTAGGACTTAAGCAATTTTGACTTTGCATTTTAGTTTTCATTATTTAGGTACTTGATGTACTAATAACCACTGATCTTGGATTTCAAATCCGCAAAGAAATTATGTGCCAGTGACCATTGCGGAATCCGAAATACCGCGGATGATTGCCCCAAAATTATTAGGCTTCGGAAACACGATTGCTGCGGCGTGGTTTTCAGCTTACATCGAATTTAAGCTAACGCATTTAACTTGCTTGGTCACATTTGATAAAAAAACTATACATTCTGCTATCTGGCTGTGAGTAAGTTTTCCTATATTTAGGAATTCAGCAATAATTAAAGTATAAATTAAGTTATACAACTGGGTAGCGATGTAGGCTGCGAGCGAGACCAATAAAAACTTTCTTGCATTTGTAGCTAAATAATATTGCTGAAATCTTTTGCGAAAGCGAAGTATAAAATTTGCGATTTCATATATCGGTGGGCGCAAATGTTGCGCCCGCTACTGTTGCTCGATCTAAAAATTTAGCTCCCAGTTGAGTTAGGAAGCCAAACTTTTCTTTAAGCTTCAGCACAAGAGCTGATTGACAAGCGCGCATTTTTATGAATTGGTAGCGAATGCCTCTTATCGATCGGCGTAAGCCCCCATCCGTTCTTTGATAAACCGGATATAAAAATGCCTGAAAGTAGACTTAATCACCCGAGGCATACCAAAGTCGATCGGCATCATGTTTTCCGGCAACTTCCAATCCAAAACCTTGAGATGTTCAGGCTGCAAAAGCGGAAAATCAATCGCCTCTAAATTCGAGCAAAGTCCCAATCTCATCGCCGCAGCTACAGTGGGAACCGTCGCCGGATCAGCATTAATAATTTCAACTAAAGTTCTGTCCAAAGCAAACACATCATCAGACGCGGCCAAAATTCCCAAGAACTTAGGTTCGCCGCCGCTTGGCCCGTTACCTTCGTGACCGATAATTCCATCCAAAATCGTCAAATTTGGGTTAATTGCCCGGGCAGTTTCTACCAGCATTTCACCGAATCTGGCGCTATCTTTGCCAGCTTCCATGTGCCACCAAGCCTTCATTTTGCCGGGGACGCACCCAAACAAATTTTTCACGCCCATTGTCACGGTTAATTGAACGTGAGATTTTAGTTTTGGCAAATTAATCACTACATCCGCTTCCATTGCTTCTTTGCAAATTCGCAGATGATTGAAATCTTCGCTGACAGTTTCGTAGCGTTTTCCTTGAAACTCAACTACTGGCAAATTCAGTTCTTCCAACAGCGGCAAATAACCGTTGGCTTTGGCTACACCCATGGCGCTGCCAAAAGCTGGACTATCACCTAAAAACGGTTTTCCTCCCGCTTCAATCACCATTTTAGCGACGCAGTAAACCAATTCCGGGCGGGTGACGCATTCTTTTGTAGGGCGAGAACCTGTCAGGAGATTGGGTTTGAGTAAAACCCGATCGCCCGATTTGACAAAAGCCGAGATTCCGCCCCAGGGTGCGAGCAAACTTTCTAAAGATGCTTGCAAGATTTGGCGATCGTATGAATTGGCACGAATTAAACTAACAGCCGACATAATTGGTAATTGGTAATTGGTAATTGATAATTGGTAATTAGTAATTGGTAGTGGGTAATTTTCCCTCGCTATTAATTGTCAGCGATTATCCTTACCCATTACCCATTACCGCTAACTAGCAACTCGGTTTAAGTATCCATCGGCAATCTGCCCGCTGCCGCCCGCTGCATGGTACTAACTCGCAGCGAGTTAGAGAATACTCCTTGACCTTGAAGTGCCGGGATAGCAGGTTTTACTTCTACTTTTACTACCCGGGCCGTACAGATAAAAACCGTTTGATCTGCTAAATGGAAAGTCAACCAAGGTTGATTTAACAAATTCAGCACTTCCTCTTGGAATTCTTGTGCAGGCATCGGAAGAGTAAAGGTTTCTGCGTGACCTTCCACATAATGAAATGTCACGTGAGTCGTGTTCTCTTTATCTTGAGTTAATTTGGCAAAGGAACCTGCACGCATAAATTTTGCTCCAAAACTTTAAACTATAAAAAAATTCAGAATTAAATATCAAAAAATTGAATTCTGAATTGTTTAACTTTAACCTGTGACAGCCATCAAGCAGAACTCAGAAGGCAGAAGGCAGAATTAAATCGAGTTCAGCCTTCTAGTTTCTAGCTGATACCTGCGAGATCCTAAACGTTAGCAGAAGATGTCGGCATCGCACTCATTTTCTCTAAATCTAGAACTTTTGCCAAGTCTTCTGCACTCATTAAACCCCGTTCTAACACAATTTGCCGCAAAGATTTGCCCGTTTCTAGGGATTCTTTAGCGACAGCGGCGGCGTTGAGATAGCCGATGTGAGTGTTGAGGGCGGTAACGAGGGCGAGACTGCCTTCTGCGTAAGCGAGACACCGATCGCCCTTAGCTTCAATTTTTTCGAGGCATTGCGTAGTCAAAGCGCTGATGGTATTGCCCAAAATTTCGATGCTGTGAATCAGATTGTAGGCGATCAGGGGCATCATCACGTTCAATTCTAATTGTCCCGCTTGGGCGGCCAGGGCGATCGCGCTATCGTAACCCATAACTTGAAAACAAACCATCGATGTCATTTCTGCCATCACAGGGTTGTATTTTCCCGGCATAATTGACGAACCGGGTTGCACAGGAGGCAGTTGAATTTCTTTCAAACCTGTTTTCGGCCCGGAGTCCATCAAACGCAAGTCGTGGGACATTTTAACGCAATCCTGAGCAAGATTTCGCAGTGCACCGGACACATTTACAAACGGTGCCATACTCTGCATAGCAGCCATTAAATGCTTTGCTGGTTTCAGGGGGTGGTCGATTAATTCTGAGAGAATATCAGCAACTTTTTGACAGTATTCAGGGTGAGTATTTAACCCGGTTCCTGCCGCACTTCCCCCCAATCCCAGTGATGTCAAATCATCGGATGCCCTGTCAATTCTCAAAGTATGTTCTCTGAGAATTTGCGCCCAAGCGCCGAAGGTATCGCCCAGTCGAACCGGCACAGCATCTTGCATATGAGTGCGGCCGGATTTTACAATATCTTTGAATTCTTCTGCTTTGTTTTCTAAAGCGACTACGGCATCCGACAAAGCCGGAAAAAGAGTTTTTTCTAACGCCAACAATCCGCCAATCCGAATCGCCGTCGGAATCACATCATTGGTCGATTGACCGTAGTTTACGTGGTCGTTAGGACTGACGCGCTTGTAGTTGCCTTTTTCATCGCCCATAATTTCCAAAGCGCGGTTTGAAAGAACTTCATTAACGTTCATGTGGTGAGAAGTTCCGGCGCCGGCTTGGTAGACATCAACTACAAATTGATCGCGCAATTTGCCAGCTAGGATTTCATCTGCTGCTTGGACAATTGCTTGACTGATATCTTGGGGAATGCAGCCGAGTTCGCCATTGGCGATCGCCGTTGCTTTTTTAATTAAAACACAAGCATCAACGTATGTTGATAAAGGCTTAATGCCGCTAATCGGGAAATTTTCAACAGCCCTTAGAGTTTGGATGCCATAATAGACATTAGATGGGATTTGTTTGTCTCCCATCGAGTCGCTTTCAGTGCGATAGGTTGCGGTTGGGTTTTGAGTCATATCGTCTGGTTTGTGATAATTAGGAATTGTGCAAACAGAACTTACGCACAGTTGGTCAAAAACCGGGTTTCTTGTCGGGGAATCTGTTTGAAAGCGTAGTTTTTTGTCAATAAACCCGGCTTCTGAAGGTTTTTGTGCGTCCTGGACTGGCAATTTTTTTGGTAACACGGCTGACGGGCGATCTTACTTTTCTGCGCCCGCAGGCAACTTTACAGTAATGCGTAAGTCCCGATCGTACAAAATTATCCCACATCTTAGGCTTCAATCTAAAATTTCAAATCTCAAATCGATTGACAGTTTGCAAAAGCTAAAATTAGTCGATCGGTAAGGGCGATCGCACGCAGACAAGGCGAGTCACCTATAATCATACAAGTAAATCCATTTCACAAGAGTGTTAAACTACTATGAACAAACCCGCAAAAAATTTCAAACATCCGCTAAATATTTTGATAATCGGCTTAAGTGCCTCTGCAATTTTTCCGCCTTCAGTAAAGGCTAGATCCAGCATTGTTCCCACCGCAGCCATCCCGGAAAAACCGGCGATTTTAATGAGTCAGCGCCAGCAGGAGATTCAGTTTAAGCGCGGTGCTAGTTCAGCGGAAGTAAAAGGAGGAGTAGCGCGCGGCGAAGTCATGATTTATCTGATTAACGCCAAAGAAGGTCAAACCATGAATGTTGAGATCCAATCTGTTGAGGGAAATGCTGTTTTTAAGGTGGTCGATCCCAATACAAACGCCGTAGCTGAAGGAGAAAAAAGCTGGTCTGGAGAATTGCCCCAGACGGGTAAATATCAGATAGTTGTTGGTACAGAACGAGGAGGAGCCAGTTACACTCTATCAGTTTCGATCAACTAATTGTATGGTGCGTCGCCACGAGATATTGAAGCTGCTTGGAGATTGTTGGTGTTAGAGTCGATAGAGGTGTTGCCACCTCTACCTCTCCTTCAGAACCGGACGTGAGACTTTCACCTCATCCGGCTC
>NZ_JAUBRM010000124.1:0-13738 GCF_036701905.1 Microcoleus sp. MON2_D5 | reverse complement strand
GGAGGACGTTGGTTGAGTTCCGAATTCGAGGCTGGAGATGTTCTGATTTTTGGTATGTTTACCATTCATGCCAGTTTGGATAACCATTCTCCTTCTATTCGACTCTCCTCGGATAGCCGTTATCAATTGGCATCGGAACCAGTGGATGAAAGGTGGGTTGGCAGTAACCCTATTGGTCACTCTACTGCTGCTAAGCAAGGTCAGATTTGCTAGAAGAAGACTTTAGTATTGTGTGTTTGAATTTAAGTTTAGTCGGCCCGCATCGCTACCGCACCGAGTTCGGGAGCATCCCGGTTTTGCGCTTTTGAGCATCAAACGGATATTGAGCCGTTAAGGTAGGCGCACCGAAGCTTAAGCATTTGATTGACATTTTTCATCAACCACTGCGCTCCTGAAATTTTCAACCTTCTATCAATTTGTTTTACTGCCGACTCTACAGCTCCGGAACCGATTGAGCAAACCTTTTGTGTTGACAATTGCTCGTAGTTAACAATTCGTCGGCGATGCTTCTCCAAATAAGCACAAAAGTTCTGGGCTTGTTTTTGACGGCAAAACTTAAATAAATTGATGGTTTCCTGGACTCGTCCTTGCCACAAAAACTCCTTACCCTGCGCCAGACGATTCAACGACCCACCGACCTTACATAGATTTTCAACTAAGTGATACCAATCTAAAATTTCCCGCCGCGCCCCGTCAGGATTCAACTGGAAAATGATATTCCAAATGCCATCACGGGGCGATCTCCCAAACAGGTTAGTACCTCTGATAAAGGCTGACTGTTCACATAATTAATTAACGCTTGATTCTCAAGAAAAAATGCCCCGTAATAACTGTCGTGCAGCCGCACAGCCTTATAGTCAAGCCAGTGACTACCCTCTCCCTCTTCTTTTCTCAGACGCACTTTCCCCCCATCCACACTGGTTTCCTTTACCTCCGAAGTAGCTATTCTGGACGCCCATTCTTGCTTTTCCACTAATCGGTGTAAACAAGTGTGACCTATATGCACTCCCGTCTGGGCTTCTATTTCACTCTCAGCTTTCTCATAAGAGAGATTAGCCACCTGACGGAGGCAGCATTTTTCAAATAATGGAGCTAAACGAGTAGATTTTTTCACTCCCAATTTTTCGGCTTGTTTTTCAGTAATTATTAGTTTACCAATGCAGCTTTTTACTGTGCGAGACCGTCCTGATTCTGTTCCGGTTGCCTGTTTGATAAAAAAAAACCAACCTCCGGCCCGACTAATTCTAGCCATTGCTCTCGAATATGCTTTTCGATTGTTTCCAGACTTGATAATTCTGAGACCGGAGTATTTGTGTACATAATCTCGGCAATCTCAGCAGCACAAGCTTTTAAACGCTCCTTCTGTTCAGGGGTCATAGCCACTCCTCCTACAAATGCAGTTCACGCTTCTGTTGACGCTCTACCTATTATCCTCTCTGGATAGCAGCACTTTTACAAAACCGGGATGCTCCCACCGAGTTCAGCTATGGGCTATCCTAAAAGACACTTGAACCTTTTACTTTTTTGGGGAGTAAGCCCGGAGTTGATGGAACGTCCCCCAACCATTCCATTGGCCGTCTGGTGGCTCCCAATACTTGACATATCGAGCGGTCATCGGTGAAATTGCAACATCAATATCAAGTTTATTGAAACTGGTATTTGGAGAGTAAGGATGGACTATTTCAGAAGCTAATTGCCAAGTCTTATTGTCTGTTGAAACCTCAACGCGAAAGGTTAGTGAATTCTTAAACGCGCCATCCCAATCAATATTGTAACCAACACCATGAAGTGAATAAACCGTACCTAAATCGACGATTTGAAAAGTGCCAGTCCCTTGATTGGTTCCGTTTCCCCACCGCCCCAGTTTTGGATAATTCGTTGTTGTTTGGTAATCAGCCGGATCGTTAGCATTAGCAAGCGCCAGGATAGGTAATCCCTCCGTTTCTGGCAATCACTGGTTTACCAGCAGCTACGTTGGTGCCTGATATCGGCTTCGACGAAGGAATATTGGTTGGAGATGCTGATTCCACTGCTGGCGGTGGAAGTGTAGGGGTGTTTGATACTTGTTGAATCGATTGAGAACAGCCGGCCACAGCTCCCGTAGGGAGGAAGATCCAAGCAAACCAGGCACACGACAATTTTTTCATCATTTGAGGAGGGACGATCGCCCCAGCAATTTAGGCGTATTATCCAAGGATACGCTCGCCTCAGTTCTGGGGGAAACTAAAACCGAACCAAAAACCCAAACCCAAACCCAACCCCCAACCCCCACAGGTAGGCCATGCCCAAAATCCATGAGTGCGATCGCTTTTAGGCCAGGAGGAGACGGTATTCTGAGTAATGGCAACAAAAGCGATCACACTATAGAGAGATGAGCTTTGACGTTTATGGCAAAACCCAAAAGGTATCCAAAGAATTGGCGAGAGATTGCGTTATCGGTGAAAGAAAGTGCGCTCTGGCGCTGTGCTAAATGCAACCAACAATGCCTCCGACCTGGTAAGAAAAGTGGTTTAACCAAGTCCGAACGCTGTGCCTTAACTTTGACCGTACACCACCGCAACCGGATACCGGAGGATAATCGCCCAGAAAACTTAATTGCTCTTTGTACCGCCTGCCACCTTTCTTATCACAATCGCGGGCAATCCAACGTCTCGCCTGGACAATTATCGCTGTTCCCCGATGATGGCATTGACTGGGATATGATGGATTGCTCTCTGGAATCGGCAATTGAAAATATCAAAGAATATTAAAGAATTAGCAGAACTGCTTCAACCCTTGCAGCAAGAAGATAAAAATCTGCACGGAACACGCGCAGATTCTCACCAATACAAACTGAGGCAAACGCTTGCGGAAGCCGAGTTGCAAAGTTTCGAGCGGCAACATCAAATCAAGCTGCCCGAAGATTACCGTACCCAATTTATTTCTTTGAAGCTCCAGAACTCCCCGCTCAGCTTGAGTTAAACGAAGACAGGATAGTTCTCAAAATCCATCTTTCGCCTTTCATCTTAGCCTAATCTTGACATAGTTGCTATTTGTAGGAAGGCGCAAAGCAACAGACACAAACCGAGATTTTTTCCTTGCAAGGCAGCCTGTACCCCGCCATTTGGAGGGGGCTATTTTAACTATCTAAAACCACCGGATTTGGTGAAGTCAGACTTAAACTGAAGCCAATACTATCATTTTATAACGTAATAAAAGCCAGCATTTATGAAGAAAAAATCCTCAATACCAGATGCAATTCTGGCTATAGATTTTGGCGGCTTATCTACTAGAGTTTTCTGCCAAAGCTCGCAAGCAGGCAGTAAAGCAAGCTCCTTTGTAATGGAATCGCAGGTGGGGCCGGTGAGCCAAGACATAGCCAATTGTTTCACCAAACCTAACCTCGCATCAGCATCTCCCGAAAATATTGCTTGGGTGGCAATTGGTAATGAATGCCGAGCCGTTGGCTACCTAGCAGCAGCGCAATTCAATGCTCACATCGGTTTGGCAGGACTGAAGTACAGTAGCGCTTTGTACAAAGCTCTAGCAGCTTTGTGGGTAGTGTCGCGGAAGTTAAATTTAGGCAATCAATTTAGCGCTGCGATCTCCGTTTTCTTGCCCCCAGGCGAATTTAATGACTCCAAGCAATTTTTTGAACTCTTAAGTCAATACTCTGCTTCATTTGAAACACCCACAGGCAAGCTCTCCGTCACCCTGGACAAAACCCAAGTTTTGCAAGAAGGCGGCGGCATTGCTTTGATCCACAACAGCAATTTAGGTTCAGCCTTCAAGCAGCGGGTAACTGCCTTTGTTATGGTAGGATTTCGCAATGCTTCGGTAATAGTTTCGGCACGCGGTGCTGTCGGTAAGGGCAAAACTTCAGACTTAGGAATGGTAAGGTTGGTGGATCTAGTTCAAGAGCGAACCTCTAACTACGATGCTTCCCGTTTGGCTTTATCAATCGCTCAAGCGGGCGTAAGCTACAACCGCCCTTACTTTTACCGAATTGCTCGGAATCGAGAGGAGACAGCGAAAGATCGAGAAGTTGACCAATTGATTGAAGCAGTCAAGCTGTCTCGCTTCGACTACGCTCGAATGCTATCTCATTGGATTAATGAAGTGCTGCCGCCCGATTTAGATGAAATTGTATTTTGCGGGGGTACTTCTGAATATATGAAGCCAGAACTGCGAAATCAGTTTTCTCATTATTCGCTGTCTTGGCACGCAGGCATAACAGTGCCAAAAACACTTGACCCTGATGGTTTAGGTTGCCGCATAGCTGATGTTTACGGACTATTTTCTTACTTCAAATCTCAGTTTGAGGTACTGAGGCAAAGGTCTGTTGCGGCAACTTCTCAGAGGGCCGAAGATACAACTTCCACTTCAGGAGATGCTCCACTGCCTACAACTGATATACAGAGTGTAAAAGAATGTGCTGAACAATCTACCAAGCCAAAATCTGAACAATCTACCAAGCCAAAATCTGAACAACCTACTCACCCAAAATCCGAGCAACCTACTCTATTAAAAGTTGAGCAATTTACTCACGCTAAATCCGAGCAATCTACTGAACAAAAAATTGAGGAACCCACTGAACAAAACACTGAAGATATTACTGAACAAAACAGTGAAATTTGCGTTCAACAAAAGGCTGATTCAAGTATCAAAGATAGCTGCTTAGATGATTCTAATAAATGGAGTGATGAGTCGTCGTCGAATACAGAACCTTCATTAGAGGAATCAGAAGCAAACTTAGATGCAGCTCTCTTATTGGGAGGGCCCTACCGAGGTGCTGGAAAGAAGGTGAGGAATTATGCCTAGAAAACGTTACAAGGAATTTTGCTGGCGCTGTCAAGTTTTGCCAGATTCCGAAGACGCTATCTTGCTATCTTACCTGCAAAATCATCCTTTTTTTAGTTTCCAGGAAACGATTTTACCTCTAATCAAAGCGCGGTGGCTGTTAGCATCATTACGCAATAGCGGTAGTCATTCTAGTACAGAGTTAGAGTATTTGAGGCGAGAAAGCATTAATTTTTTGCTCAGGCAGATAGATGAAGTTTGCCGAGATGCGGGATTTAACTGTACCGAGTTAGGAGCAATTGCCCCTGGTATTTCTTCGGGTTTAATTCCTTTAGCTACTTTCCCTCACTTATCGAATCCAGGTGCATCTATTGCTGCAGAATTAACGGCCCCTGAGAGTTCAAATCCAGCAAGTTTGCCCGAAGAAAAAGAAGCAGAGGAATTTGCGGGAGAAGTTGAGTTTGAAAACAGCGCGTTTAACTTAGCTGGTTTCGATCCGGCAATGGTCGGACCTAGCTTTAGTTAAAAATTATTAAGTCTTGAATAGACACCGACATCCAGCAAGGAGGAATGAAATGACTAACATGATTCACTTGGTTGACGGCGAGAAAGGTGGCGTTGGCAAGTCGATGCTAACTCGGATTCTGGTTGAATTCAATCAGAAGTATGAACTGCTGTACACGTTAATTGATGGCGATTTTCAAAATCCTGATGTGCAGCAGCGCTATCCTGAACACAATGCCAAAATCGTAGCTTTAGTTGAAGATGAAGAGAAGTTTTTCGATATCGATATTATTTTTGAAACAGCAGTAGAAACTCCTGTAATTGTCAATTTACCCGCTCGGGTTTACAGCATTATCAACAAATGGATTGACGAAGCTAATTTAACCTCTCCTGATTTTAAAGAGCAGTCAGGAGTTGAGGTATGCAAGTGGTTTATTTGCGGTGGCACGACGGACAGCATTGAAATGTTTATTGACTCTTTCAACTACTTTGAAGGTCAGCTCAATCACATTTTTGTCCGCAATTTTGGAGTTTGCAAAGATTGGTCGCACGTACAAAGCCATAAGGAAATGAACAAGCTCATTAATAATTACCGAATTCCTGTCGTAGATTTGCCGGCTCTGAGTGCAAGAGAGCGCAAGTTTATTGATACGAAGCGATTGTCCTTTTCTCAAGCAATGAAACACTCTGAATTCTTCTTGATTAGTCAACAGCGATTGCATACTTTTCTGGAAGACTGTTTCCGTCTGATAGAAGATGTAGGTTTGTTTAACAACGCACCCAATCGCAATAAAAAAGAAGTCATCGCTCCCTATGAACGAAAAAAAGATGAGGAAATGCCACCAGAGAATAAACCACAAATTTAGGAACAGATTGTCAACTTTATTTGACGGACAAAATGTGTGAGTTCAGACTAGAGACTGCGCGAGTTTGGACAGCATAAAGATTGGGATTTTGATTAGGTAGGAGGCTGAATGTCGGATCGACTTTTAGAAGAACTTTCCGAAGTTGACTGTGAAGAGTTTGGCGAGATATTGGAAACGCCAAGGGAAGAGGGCAGACTTAATAATACCAAAAATAATTCCCTACAATCCGCTGAAAAATTGCAAAGTTTGCCCGATTCTCCAGATACAGTCCCAGAATATGCAGTAGAAGAAAAGTTGAAATCCGATGGGCGTAAGCTAAATGAAGAGGAGTTTTGGGAACTCATAGAAGATGATTCGAGGGAAAGAGAAGCTCTAAACCGAGATCCTCTATCTGCCCCTCCCATGTACGAGAGAGATACTGAGTCACTAATCAGCCAGGTACTCAAGGGCAAAGACTCCAAATTTCGCTCTCACGTCATTCAGACAGCTTACCGATACGGCCTCAATAAAAATGACCCGCTTTTTATCGTATTGATGGCTACAGGTCAACTCGAACTGCTGTTAGAAAAAAAACCGCAAGAGATTGACCAGTTTTTCAAGAATTGGCAATCTAAATGGCAAGGTGATTTGAAAGATTCTCAAGCTGTCATCTCTCAAGAATTGGAACAAGTTCGCCAGCTTACTGAAAATTGGGAAAAAGAAAGCAGGGAGTTTTTAGAACGGCAGGGAAAAGCGGCTGTTAAGGTGCAACATCGCCACATTTCCAACTCAGTTTACACCCTAGTGCGACAAGCAGCTTTAGAGAAAGTTGCTCACGATATTTGGTCGGTGATTTTTGGGAGCGGGGTGGTGTTAGGGGCAATGGCGATGGGCGCGTTTATCGGGTTAGCTGTGCCCCGGTTCATTCCACCGCCTGAACTCGACCCAAAAGGGCCGCGCCAGCTCACTTTAGAACAAGCCGTAGCGCTCGAATGGGGGCTGAGCAAAGAGGGTCAGTTTGCTCGCAAGAACGCGGATACAATTCAGTGGGCAACCAGCAATGAAGGGAAATATGCTCGCCAATTTATGAGCTGGAATCAAGCTTTGTTGAGCGAGAAAGGGGGCAAAAAACTGTGTGAAACAGAGATAAATCGATTGGGGGTGACGCTGACAGTAGAGGGTAAACCTGCACAAAAAGGATTTTGTACTTTGTGGATTCGCTCCCCTCAAGAACGAGAGTTTGTTCCTTGAGGGCAAATACTAAAGTCTTGAGTGGGATGTAAATAAGTTAGCGTGAACTAACCTGACGGTCAACTGGGTACAGTTAGACCGCAGGCTTCTTTTTCCTTTTTTTCAAAGGCTTTTTTGAGTGACGGAGTTCCCCCGCCACTTTCGTAACTAAGACCAATCTTTCTAATAAGTTTGGCTGAGTTTTCATCTCGATCCAAAGACTCTCCACACTGACAAGAATGCCACCGTTCCGACAATTCTTTCGGGACTTTGTTGAGGCAGTTCCAGCAATGCTGGGAAGTTCCTCTTGGAGAGACACAGAAAATGCTTTTACCCAATTTCCAGGCGACATATTTTAGGACGCTGGCGAATTGCCCATGAGCAGCATCAAGCATGGATTTATTCAAGCCACTTTTAGCTGACTGACCGTTCGGCAAATAAACCAAATTACCATTCTCAATATCAGTTTTAGGCTTGGCACGTCTAGTCAGATTTTTAACACTCAAATCTTCAACAACTAAAACATTACACTTGCTAAATAGCTCATGTGCCGTTTTAAATTGAAAATCTAATCGGGATCTAGCCACGAACTGATGGAGTTTAGAAACCTTGTCCTTGATAATCTTCCAAGGCTTATAACCCTTTATTCTACCAGCTAATTTCGCTTGAAGCATTGCTAATTTTTCAGCCGACTTCCTCAAGAATCTAGGGTTTTCCACTCTTTCACCATTAGAAAGATAGACGTAATTAGTGATTCCCAAATCTATACCAACAGTATTTTCTTCAGTCGGTTGAATTTCTGCAACCGTTACGGGAACCGTCTTATCTTCTAGCGTCAAGGAAATGTACCACCCATCCGCTTCTCTGATAACACTGCCCGTCTTAACTTTGAACCCTGTTGGTATTGAGCGATGGAACACCATCGGCACTTGACCTATTTTTGCTAGGTCAATACAAATTCTGTTTTGTTCATCCTTAACAATGTGTAAATTATCTAGTTGAGGGTATGTGAAAGACTTGTAGTAGTGAAGACCCTTGAACTTGGGCTTACCTCTACGATTGCCATTCTTGTCGGGCGTAGTAAAGTTTGAAAAAGAAGTTTCAACTCTGTTGACGACATCTTGCAAAACCTGAGAATCCAACACTTTGTAATCAGGAAACAGTTTTTTTGTGTTTTTTAGGTCAGCCAGTTGTATCGTCTGCCACTGTACAAATCCGCCTTCAATGTTCGAGAAAACATCACCTTTCCTAGTCAAAGGATTGCCTGATTTATCCTTTTTCCTGCCGTCTCTAGTTTGGACTCTCGTCAAAGGAATATTTTTATAAATCTCCTCAATTGGGACTATCGAAACAATCAAGGGGCAGGCATTGATGGGCGTTCTCGTGGCTTCCCACCATCTAAATCTTTCACCGAGTCGGTAGTTGTACTGTCGGCGACAAAGTTCTAAGTGAGTCACTATCGTCGTTAGTTGGGCTTTTGTGGGTTTGAGGCGGTATTTGTAAGTTAGTTGCATTTCTAAACTTCCTATTTTCGACCTTTGCATAGTATAATTTATGTACGTTTAAAATGCAACATCAAATTACTATTTTAGCACTGGAAAGAACATCGAAAATCAAGATAGTCCCGAAGATTGATTCATAGTAGGCAAGTCTAATTGTCGGCTTCCGTTCCTCCATCCGACGAGCCTTTCATCACGCTCGGTAATTCCCAACGGGGTACTTCGCAGCGCTCAGATATGTCCCCTGTGAATATACCGAGGGACTTCCCGGCTGGTAGTTAACAGGAGAAAGCTATGATTGCCAATTTGAACAATCAGCCGTTACCTGACCAAAATCAGAAGCAAGTGCAGTCGCAAATATCGGGTGTTTTAGTTGCACTAGACGACCCATTCGATGATATGGTTTGGGATTACTGTTTGAGTCAAACATACCCAATATCGGAACAGATTAAGATTGTACTGAGTGCTTTCTGGGGGCCGTTTGCTGCCAAAAATGCTAGCAAGTCTCCTGAGCGAGTGCGAGCAATAGCTTGTTATTCACTGCAACAATTAGCATCTCAACAAAAATTGATTGACTCAGTGTTTGAACTGTCAAGTGAATCAAGTGACATACTCCCACGTCAAGCTGAGTACAGCTATGACGTGGGCATCTTTGCAGCCCGATGAAGGGTGTGCAAAATTTCCTTCGCGGTACTATCATCTATAGTTCCTACTATAGAAAGATTCCCGCTACGGCGTTTTCTCCTTGGGAAAATGCCCAACCCAAGTCTCTTTAAATTAATCGCGGCGTTAACATCGCGATCGACCATTAAAGAATGTTGCTCATCCCAATAGCTTCGTATACCGCAATCGGTGAAAACAATTTCATTCCGATAGCACAGAACCATTGAGGTATAAGCAGGTTTTTGCGGAACGACGACTGATCCAGCTTTTTCGGCTATGTATTCCAGCGTCTTAAAAAACTGACCGAACGCAGCATCCAGCCAAGACTTATTTAGTCCTGATTTAGCTGATTGACCGTTTGGGAGGTAAGTACCCTCATTATCTTGCTTAACTTTATTCCGTTTCGTTAAGCCTTTTAAGTTTAAGTCCTCATGAAAAAAGAATTTAGCTCCAGACCTGACAAGTCTGTGAGCTGTTTTGTAGTGGAAATCTTGGCGACAACGCGCTATTTTTTGGTGCTGTCTCGCTTCTTTTTTGGCTAATTTCCGTCGGGCTTTAGAACCGCGCTTCCGTTTGTTCCGCTTCCTTGATATCTGGTCTAACTTAGCTTGGTTTTTGCGAAGCGGTTTCAACGAAGGTAGCTTTTCCCCTGACGATGTTGCTAAATAGACATCTTCATGTAGCACCGCATCCAACCCAATTGAGTTATCCCAGTTTGGGGTAACTTTATCAGGAATAAACTGGGGTACTGAAGCGTCTTCAAGCATTATCTGGATGAACCAACCGTCAGCCTTTCTAGTTACACTAATTTGCTTAATAGTGAATCCATCGGGGATTGGGCGGTGCATCCGAACTTTTATGACACCCAACTTCGGCAATCGGATATAAAACCAATTCTTGCGAACCAGCTTAATCCAGTCGTTATTAGCCGTAGAAAAAGTCATCGTCCGGTAATCCGCTTCAGTCTTGAATCGGGGCTTACCCGATCGCCCGCCTTTACTGTCCCCTACGATAAACCGCTCAAAGGCTTTATCTACTCGCTTAGAAACATCTTGCAGAATAGTTGAATCTACCTGCTTAAAGTCCAATAGCTCGCCACTGTGGAAGACTTTTACTAGGTTTTTTTTGATGACTGGTAATTGTTGTTTTTGGGAATAGTAGTTAGGCTTTTCACGAGGCGTAGAGATGCTAGCAACTAATGGGCAAGCATTTATAGCAGTCCGGTTACTCTCCCACCAATCAAATCGATCGCCTAGCTGCCTGTTGTACCAATAGCGACAAATTCTCAACCAATGATTTAGGCTTAACTTTTGAATGGTGTTGGGATAGAACTGATACTGATATGTTACTTTCATTGCGCTACGACCTTTACGCATTTGCTGAGAATAAAAATACCAGAAAAAACTATATTGTGTCAAGCAGTAATTTAATAATTATGTCAAGTAACGATGTTGGCAAATAAAGATTTGTTCATCTCGTCATCCACACCTTCATTGCTCGCCAGCATAGCGGGCGAGGACATGAAAATGTGGAATCCTCGATTCACGCGCCTCTCATCCCACACTAATCGAAGCGATATAGTGTGGGGATTCCCGTCTGACTAGCTAAATACTGCAATTCGGTGGGAGTAAGAGCCGTTGTTCTTTCTAACAAGTTGAGGATTTATATCTCAAAAGGATCTAGATTTCCTAATTCGTGAAGTCGGTCAGTGCGATCGCAAATTTCTTGAAGTCCGGGTTGATTTTCGAGCGGTACAGCAGTAAGAGCCGAGTGTTTGAAGGTATGCAAATTCATGGCAAGAGTAGGGATGTGCCGCATCCACACGGTAGCCGTTTTCTCGCCCACTGACTGAATGCGCCCCAACCGACCGTTAACGTCCTGGCGATCGGGCGCGTACACTTCCACCAAGGAACCAATTTTGAGCGTCAGGTGGTGGGCGATCTTAGGTTCGCCTTCAGGTTTTACTTTTTTGTCGCGCCCCTGTAAAGTTTTGGCAACCTGAGCCGGATTGCTGCGAGTGTCGTTTGCCAAAGCGATGACCTGCTTCTTGGTCAGCCCAGCAGAGCGATTCAGTATTTTCCACTTCACTTCGTCCCCTCCAATAGAACTGAGAGCATCCACAGCTCGAGTAAACTTGGCATCCCGGTAAATCGTTCGGGGGGAAGCTTTGAACCGTTCTCCCAACTCTCGTGCTGTTTTGTCTGTCAAGCTGCCATTTTGACAGCTTGCTCCTTCTGGCATTGTTTTGTCTGTCAAGTGGTCATTTTGACAGCTTGCCTCATCTGGCATTGTTTTGTCTGTCAAGCTGCCATTTTGACAGCTTGCTCTATCTGGCGATATTTTGTCTGTCAAACTGTCATTTTGACAGTTTGCCGAACGCTTGCCCCCGTGAGATTCCTTGGTCAGCTCGTACCAGGTGCCGCGCAGGTAGCTAACGGATTCTGGCGTCAAGCTGCGCCGTCCCTGTTGGTTGGCGATCGTCCAGACCTTGACTGCATTCCGGCCCTCAAAAGACATCTCTACAATTTTGTATGGTATGCCGTGCGCGGTACAGATGGCGAACCTGTTGTGGCCGTCGATGAGAAGCTTTTCCTCGGCCCAGACTACTAACGGATCGCGGCATCCTTCCTCCAGAATGCTCGCTTGCAGGGCGGCTTTTTCGTCTTTACTCACGGGAGGAATGAGAGATTGAAATTCGGGGTCGAGTCGCAGTTGTTTCGCAGCACAAGAGGTACACCCTCCAATACCCCCCGGCAAAACAATTAACGCTTGCGGCTCCCGATCGTCTGCTTCTGATTGCATTTGACGCATTCCTGGCGAGTTTGTTGAATGCAAGGCTCGCCCGCGCTCGACCGCAACCGGAGTAGGGGAGTCAGCGCGGGCAGGAATTTTCTTGAACTATTCAACACTAACATAGTTATCGTCGAGAAGCCTCCAGAAAATGCGAAAATAGTAAAAAAAAGGAAATGCTATCGACGCTATGTCACCCAGGAAAGGAATTCACCCCCATCCCAACTCACTAGCCAACCTCAACCGCTCTGGGGGACAACCCCGCTATGAAGAACCCAAGAAGCAAAGAAATATTCAGGTAACATCGGTAGGATGGGAAGGAATTCGCGCGATCGCCATGGAACGGGGATTGAGTCTCAACGAGTTGATAGAACAGATTGGCAGGGGTCTGATTCCCCTTGACACTGGTGAAAAAAGTAACTAATCGCCAGATATGGAAAGGGAGGTTAGATAAAAAAACTTTCTATCAACTCGTTACTAGAAGTTTTATTAATAGTAATGACGGTGTTTTTATCGGTAAATAATTGTTAAAATTTACGGTTTTGTGCCGTATTAATGTATCAGGAAAAAATATAATGGTTCTATCACCTCCAAAACTTATAACTGTCGATGAATTTATTACAAACTACGGCGACAGCGATTGCTACGAACTGATTGATGGTGAATTAACCGAAATGGAACCAACAGGGCCGCACGAACAAGTATCCGGTTTTCTGGGACGAAAACTGAATGTAGAAATTGACCGCCTGGATCTACCCTACCTTATCCCCCCTCGCTGTCTCATCAAACTATTAGGAACAGCAACAGCCTTTCACCCCGATGTGCTTGTATTAGACCAAACTCGACTAATTAATGAACCTTTGTGGCAACAAGAACCTGTAATTACATCAGGTTCCTCAATTAAACTGATTGCTGAAGTCGTTAGCACCAACTGGCAGAACGATTACGCTCGCAAAGTTGAAGATTACGCCCTGCTTGGAGTGCCTGAGTATTGGATTATTGACTATTTGGGCATTGGTGGCAGAGAATATATTGGCAAACCCAAACAGCCGACAGTTACAATTTGTACGCTGCGAGAAGACGAGTATCAAAAACAGTTGTTTCAAAATGACGATCTGCTTATTTCCTCAATCTTTCCCGGCTTGCAATTAACAGCGCAACAAATCTTCGCGGCCGGCAGATATGCTGCTATCTAGCTTATATCCAGGTAACGTCGGTAGGATGGAGAGAATTCGTGCGGTCGCAATGGAACGGGGATTGAGTCTCAACGAGTTGAGCAAACAAATTGGCAAGGGTCTGATTCCCCTTGGCGCTGAAGAAAGTAACTAATAGCTTGGTCAGGAAAAGGAGGGCAGGGTAAGAGCATCTCAATTAGGCTTGACACAAGGACTCAGAAGAATCTAATGTAGGGTCAAGAAAACAAGAAAA
>NZ_JAUBRM010000123.1:0-13946 GCF_036701905.1 Microcoleus sp. MON2_D5 | reverse complement strand
CCCCTTTCATTTATTATCAAAGTTTCCTATTTTACCATAGAAATTCATATTTACATCTCAAATGGAATTGCTATATATTTAACGCAATTTATAGGGTTAATTGTTATACCCAAATATTTTCCTGTGGTTGTGCGAGGTGAACCTTCACTTTTGACGGCTAGTCGTGCTATTTTACTTTATGTATTAATTAGTGAAATTTGTATAGTTAATGCTTTTTTATTACAACAGCTAACAAACTCGATCGCCCGTCAAGTTAGATTAGCGATGGGTCTCTTTACCTCGGGCCTAAAATAACCTGAATTAGTAGTTAATAATCACGTGTTATCAAAAACTAGAATTCTGATTTTTTTACTAGGCATTTTAATAGGCCTCAGCCTAGAGTTGTTCATCGGAACGACAACTTTTGCTCAAAACATCGAAACAATTAAAATTTCCGGTACTGCTGCGGGTGTTAGCACTCGCTACATCGGTGCAGTCGAAGGCAATATCAATTTCGACATCAAAGATTTGCAAGATTTGGGAATTAATACCTACCGCATTTACGGCGGGATGTCCCGGTGGGAACCAGAAGACGACGACAGTCAATACGGTTGGCCGTCTATTGACGAAATTAAGACAAATCCCAATATAATTAATTGGGCGCACTGGGATCAGATTATGACTAATCCGCCCCAGGGTAGCGATTATTGGTGGTCGGGACAACCCGGTACTGTTTGGCAAGGCAATGCCAGGACGATTTTTAATACTCTAAAAAAAGCAAATATTCGCCCGGTTGTCAGTATTCGTAATGTTGATAATAGCTGGCGGCCTAGTTGGGCGCTGCAACTGAATCCGCCGCGCACAGGAGAAGATTGGAATGAGTGGTGGGAACACGTTTTTGCTACGGTTTATTGGCTGAATGTTCGCAATGATTACCGCGTTGATGATTGGGAAATTCACAACGAACCGGATAATCGCGATCAGGGTTGGGGCGGGACTAGGGCTGACTATTTTGAATTGGTTAAGGTGGCAAAAGATGCGATCGACTTTGTTTACCAAACTTATTTGCCTTCGCGCACTTACCGCATCCACGGCCCGAAAACCGTAGGAGGCAGCAATTGGCCCGCTAGTGCTTTGCAGGAAATACCGAATTATTTTGATACAGTCAATGTCCACAACTACGATGCAGATATTTCTAACTACACCCGCAAAGTGCGCGGCTGGATGAACGGTACTGTCCGCGCTAACTCGCAGCTTTGGGTAGGAGAATGGGGAACTTACGAAATTAGCTACGGCGATTTATCTTTAGCTTTAAATTTGATTAAGAATTTGATTCGAGGTTCCCAACCGGGGGATAATTATATTTACGGCAGTCACATATTCTGTTTGTACGACTGGGGTAAGCAGGGACTGGCGGAAGGTTTGCTAGGTGATGAGGGAAAACGGCGCGCGAGCTACTATGCTTTGCGGATGGGAATTAGGGCATTGCAGGGCGGAAAAACTACATTTTTTCCTATCACTAACAGTTCGGATTTAATGGCAGTTGCAACTCTTGATGCTAGCAAGAATGTTTACTTGCTGGTTGTCAATGACCGAGCAACATCTTACACTGTTAATGCTGATATTTCGGAGCTGATAAAAACGGGTAATGGCACGGTGCGAGAGTTCAGTTCTAAAACAATGGATGAGGTTGTTGGTAGCTTAAGGCTGAAGGGCGGAAATGCGAGTTTTGCACTGGCGGGGAACAGCGCTATTCTCATCAAGTTCGATAGCCAGAATTGAAGCTCAAATCCTCTGGGCCATAATTGAGATAAGATAGAATTAGTTATGCTCAGAATTATTTATTTTCTGCCTATTTGGCCATCGAACCCTCGAACCCTCGAACCCTCAAACCCTCGAACCCCTAATTGCACAGTTGCCATACCTAAGTCGTCCTGTTGTGATTCCCCTCCTGTCGCTGGTAAATTGGTAGCGTGCAGGTATCTTGCCTCAAACAGAATCCGAGCGAGAGTTCCGTTGAGGGCCAGAAAGTAGGGTGCAGTCTAGACAATCCCAGAAATTCTTGCTCGTAAACCCGCAGCAGTTAGGCTAGGCGAGGAATTGCCTGCCCGCCTTCGTGTCCGCCGTCTGGCAGATAGCATTGGTTCTGAAAGTCAGAAGCCGTCAATTATCAGGATATGGCACGGAATTAATTTTAAATGCCAAGATGCTGGAAGTAGGGGTGAGTTTAATCGTACAGAAACTTTGAGCGCGCTTGGAAATCTCGCGGGCAAAGCCTCTCAATCAATCTGCTGCTTGCGATCGGGTTTTTCCAACAAATATCACTTTTATGCCCCCTGATGTTTATTCCCTCCCTCAGTCAGGTCATCAACCGCAATCCCCTCACCGTCACCCCTGAGACGCCCATAGAAAAGGCGATCGAGCTGATGAGTAGCACAGGAGCCAGTTACGTCCTCGTGGTAGAACCGCGCGGGAATTTTCAACTCGGAAATCTCATGAACGGAACTTCCCGACAATCGCGGGAACAGTCGGGTTTCTACAACGGCGTACCGCGTGCGGTACACGCAGGAGGCAACGGGCTGGGTCTCAACGGCTCAAAAGCTCCCTATGCGGGCGGCCAGACAGTGCTGGGGATTTTTACAGCGCGAGATGTCGTACAGCTAAATTCGATCGGGGCTGCTTTGAGCGGATTTGCGATCGAGCAAATCATGATCCGAACCGTAACTGTAGCCCGAGAATCGGAAATTCCCGACTTTTTTGCCTTAGCAAATCTCTTGGAGAAAAATCAGATCAGCCATTTGCCGATCGTCAGCGAGGCTGAAGAACTTGTTGGTTTAATTAGCTCTCAAAGCTTGGTGCAAATGTTGCAGGGAATTGGGGAATCTACACCAAAAGCAATTAGCAGCGCTTCGCCACCTGCGGCTTTCGCATTCCCTCCGCCACTGCCAATTCTGAATCAGAAATTAGAGCTACCCGCAAGTTTAATTAAACTTTATCAAATCCCCCAAATAGCAGGCTCGCGAATAATTCACGCTCCTTCTAATTCTTCGGTTCGCTATTTGGCGCAACTGATGTTTAGACACAATGTTAGTTATGTATTAATCACTGAAACCCCAGATCAACACTCGACTGGTGCGGCTCACAATTCCAAATTTACAAATCCCAACCTTCACAAACTGGTTGGGGTGGTAAGTTCGCGGGATATTGTGCAGTTGCAGGCGCTGGGAAGAGACTCTAACAAAATTAAAGCGGGATCAATTTGCAGCAGTTCCCCGCCGCTGGTGCGATCGCACTCTACCCTCGAAGCAGCCGTCGCGCTGCTGCAAAAACACTACTGCCAGTTGCCTTTATTAGTCATTAACGAAACAAATCACCCGATCGGGATTATCAATCCTAAAACTATCCTTTTACAAGCGCTTGATTCAAAATCTCTGCATTCTGGCTTGATCGCTTTGCAGCGCCAGCTAGAATCTAGCAACGCTCAATACAAAAAACTCTCTGCAGAAATACAGCGGACAGCAGCAAATAGCCACGAGGTGGCTGAAATTTCTCACCACAGTTTCGTAGACCGGCCAAATCTCCCCCCTGCAGTCAACAATCAGGGGATTTGGGACTGGAATCTCGAAACAGATGAGTTTTTTTATTCGGCGCGGTGGCAAGAAATGCTGGGCTACCAAGAAGGGGAAATCTCGAATCGCCGATCCGAATGGTGGAGTCGCATCCACCGAGATGATATTGACTCGGTAAAGGCAGCTTTAGAAGAACACTTCGCCGAAAAGACACCGGATTTTGCAGCAGAATATCGGATGTACTGTAAAGACGGCAGCACTGTCTGGGTGCTGAACCGAGGTCAAGTTTTACGCAGCGCTACCGGCAAACCGCTGCGGGTAGTAGGAACTCATACAGATATTACTCCAAACAAGCAGTTTGAAGTCAAAAACCGCGAGTACGATCGAGAAGAATTCCATCTATTTGACTCTTTGAAAGCAACAGTAATTTTCCACATAGATGCGGCGGGGGTTTGGAAATTTCTCAACCGCGCTTGGACGGAGATTACGAATTTTTCGGTGTCCGAAAGTTTGGAAACTAATTTTTTAGAGTGGGTGCATCCAGAGGAGCGCGAGCAATGTACAAATTTATTGGAGTCTTTGCTGTCGGGGAAGTCGGAATTTGAACGCCGAGAACTGCGATTTAAGTCCAAGTCGGTTTCGGGTAAAAACTCCTTGGGAATTCACAGTAATTCCGGCTTTGTTTCCGTGGAACTATTTGCCCAAGTCCGCCGGAATTCCCAAGGCGAAATAGCGGGAATTTTCGGGACTTTACACGATGTCTGCAACCGCCTCGAAGGAGTTGAGGAACTGCGGGAAAGCGAGCGCGCAATTCGATCGCTCTACGAGGTAATGGTGACCTCGGAAGGCTCTTTTGACGATCGAACGAGCCGGTTGCTGGCAATGGGCTGTAGTCAGTTTGGAATGGATATCGGGCTGTTGGGCAGGGTTTTGGGCGATCGCTACGAAGTGATTGCGGCTTATGTACCGGAAGATTTTCCCTTTGGATTTGCTAAAGGAGACGGTTTTGCTTTGAGCAGAACCTTTGAGCGAGAGGTTTTGCGATCGAGCGAACCTATTTCTGTCGAATCAGCCGGCACTACTCAGTGGCGCAACCACCCCGCTTACAGCGTCCGCAAGTTGGAGGCTTTTGTGGGGACGAGGGTAATAGTCCAAGGGCGAGTTTTTGGCACTTTGAGCTTTACTTCCCGCACCACTAAATCTCCTTTTAAACCGCTGAATTTTGAAATTTTAAAGTTGATGGGCAATTACATCGGCGCAGAAATTGCCCGCGAAGAGCGAGAGCGAACTTTGCAACGTCAGTACCAGCGCGTTTTACTACTCAAACAAATTACTCAAAAAGTGCGATCGACCTTAGATACTCAAGAAATTTTTCAGACTACCGCCACCCAAATCGGCCGCGTGTTTGGTGTCAATCGCTGTACAATTCATACCTATCTTTCCGAACCTTATCCCCACCTTCCTTGCGTGGCGGAATACTTAGAACCCGGTCACGAATCGGCTTTAGATTTAGAACTTTCTGTCACTTATAACCCGTACACCGAAAAACTCCTCGCTGAGGATATAGCCCTGGCATCTCCCGATGTGTTTGCCGATCCTTTGCTGGAATCTTCGGGGCCGATGTGCCGCCGCATCGGATTAAAATCTATGTTGGCTGTTCGCACTTCCTATCAAGGAGAACCGAATGGAATTATTACTTTGCACCAGTGCGATGCAACTCGCCAGTGGAATCCGGACGAAATTGAACTCTTAGAAGATGTGGCCGCTCAAGTCGGCATTACCTTAGCTCAAGCACAACTTTTAGAAACGGAAGTTCAGCGACAGCGACAGTTAGCCGAGCAAAATGAAGCTTTGGATCAAGCACGACAAGCGGCGGAAGTTGCTAATAGAGCTAAGAGCGAATTTTTAGCGACTATGAGTCACGAAATCCGCACTCCGATGAATGCAGTAATCGGGATGACGGGCTTGCTGCTGGATATGGAACTAACTCCTGAACAGCGGGATTTTGTGGAGACAATTCGTACCAGCGGCGATGCTTTGCTGACTATTATTAACGATATTCTCGACTTTTCTAAGATTGAATCTGGAAAATTGGATTTGGAACGCAGCCCCTTCGAGCTGCAAAACTGTATAGAAGAATCTCTAGAATTACTGGCTCCGAGAGCCTCAGAAAAAGGTTTAGAGCTGGCTTACTTTATTGATGATTCTGTTCCGAAAAACATTTTAGGAGATGTCACAAGGCTGCGCCAAATTTTGGTAAATTTGCTAGGAAATGCAGTTAAGTTTACAGAATCAGGAGAAATTGTGGTGTGCTGTACGGCTAGGCAAATTGAAGAAGTAGCTGCTAACAGTTCGCCAGATAAAATTAATATTCTAGAGCCGCGACCGCTAGCAATTAACCAGGGAGAGTTGGCACGTAGCAGACAATACGAGATTCAATTTGCTGTCCAAGATACGGGAATTGGCATTCCGCCAGACCGGATGGATCGCCTGTTTAAAGCTTTTTCGCAGGTGGATGCTTCGACAACGCGACATTACGGCGGGACGGGTTTAGGACTGGCTATCAGCCAGCGTTTGAGCGATATGATGGGGGGTACAATGTGGGTTGTCAGCCAGGTTACTCCGGGAAGTTCTAAGTCTCAACCGGCCGTTTCTGCGATCGGACAAAGTATCGCTGGAAGGTCGCCTGCAGAATTTACTCCGCCGTCGATATCGGGTTCGGGTTCGATTTTTTATTTCACGGTGACTGCTGAAGCCAATGACATCCGGGCTGAGGAAAAAAGGCCGGAATTTGCCGCTGGTAAGCGCTTGTTAATTGTTGAGCATCATGCCATTAATCGGCAAGTTTTGATCCGGCAGGCAGAGTCTTGGGGAATGATACCCGTGGCTGTAACTTCGGGTGCTGAGGCTTTGGAAATCATCAAAGGAAACTCGCCGCTCGATTTAGCTATTTTGGCGATGAATCTACCCGATATGGACGGTGTGGCTTTGGCTGTGGAGATTCGGAAATTTGAGCTGAGCAATTTGTCTGGCGGCGACAATCTAAATCCGAATGGCCTCGTTAAAAACACTCGCAAAATAGCACTACCTTTGGTGCTGTTTACTTATTTAAGTAAGGCGGAAGTTTGGAAAAAACTTGAAACTACAGAAGTACATTTTTCTGCTTTTTTAACTAAGCCTTTAAAACAGTCCCAGTTTTATAATGTGTTGCTGCAAGTTTTTGGATATGTTACTGGCCGAAGCGGCAGGGGAGAAGTTTCAAATGTGGCGACTTTGACTTCGGGATTGAAGTATTTTGAAAATTCTCAAGAACAGCACCGCGTGCAGCGGACGCCTGCTGTTTTGAGGCAGGTTGGAACCAATTCTGCCGGACAGGATGCAGCTAATTCTAGTCAGATTCGGATTTTGCTGGCCGAGGACAATGTGGTGAATCAAAAAGTCGCTACGCATTTACTCGACAGGATAGGATATCGGGCTGATATTGCGGCTAATGGGTTGGAGGTTTTGGAGGCGCTGAAGCGGCAATCTTACGATGTTGTGCTGATGGATGTGCAGATGCCGAACATGGATGGGTTGGAAGCGACGCGCCGCATTTGTCAGGAATGGCCTGCTAACAAGAAGCCGAGAATTATTGCGATGACTGCTAATGCGATGCAGGGCGATCGCGAAAAGTGTCTGGAAGCAGGTATGGACGATTATATTACTAAGCCCGTGCGCCGGGAAGAGTTGGCGATCGCCTTGAGCAAATGCTCACCTCTGAATCGGGATGAATTGGATGCGGTTACTGAGCAAAACAATCAAGATATTTCCGATCGCATTGACAGTGATACTGGGGCATCTTCGAGCGTTCAACCGGGAGCCGGTTCGCCGATTGATTTTCATATTTTGCAAAATCTCCGCGAGCTAGACGATGATGAAGACCCAGATTTTTTGGGGGAGCTGATTAAGATATATTTGGAAGACGCACCGCAACATTTAGAAACTATTAAGGAGGCTATTTTTCTCGGCGATGCTGATAGTTTGAAGCTCGCTTCTCACACGCTGAAGTCGAGCAGCGCCAATTTAGGAGCGGTGTCTTTTTCTGCTGTTTGCAAGGAGTTGGAGTATATGGGTCGCGTGGCGGTTGAGTCTGGAGGGGAACAGGTTTTTGATGTGAGTACGGCGCGCGATCGCCTGTTGGAAGCCCAAGCGGAGTGGGAAAAGGTGCGGGCGGCTTTTGAGACGGAATTGGAAACGGGGAAGTTGCGATCGCAAATAGGGTAATTTCTAATTGGTAATTGGTAATTGCTAATGGGGAATTGCCCTTACCGATTACCAGAATAGCTATTTAACTTTCACCTAAATAGGCTTTGCGAACAGTTTCATTTGACTGCAAATCACTAGCAGTACCAGCGACTACAACCTGACCGGTTTGGATGACATAGCCGCGGTGGGCTACACTTAAAGCCATGCGGGCGTTTTGTTCCACCAGTAAAATAGTTGTTCCTTCAGCATTAATATCGCGGACGATCGCAAAAATTTGACTGACTAACATCGGAGCCAATCCCATACTCGGCTCGTCCAATAATAACAAGCGGGGGCGCGACATCAAAGCCCGGGCGATCGCCAACATTTGCTGTTCGCCGCCGCTGAGAGTTCCCCCTTTTTGACTAATTCTTTCTCGCAAACGAGGAAATAAATTTAATGCTTTTTCCATATCCGACTTGATACCGAGAGTATCGTTGCGGAGATAAGCACCCATTTCTAGGTTTTCTTGCACCGTCATTCGCGGAAAAATCAACCGCCCTTCGGGACTTTGAGAAATCCCCAAACGGACGATCGCCTCTGTAGATAGTGCTTCTAAAGGCTTTCCCTCAAATAATACAGTGCCTTGGCGCGGGCGCAGCAGTCCTTGAATTGTGCGGAGAGTTGTAGTTTTCCCCGCCCCGTTGCTGCCGATTAATGTCACAACTTCTCCCTGCGAGACTGTTAGCGATACTCCTTTGAGAGCGTGGATATTTCCGTAGTAAGTGTGAATGTCTTTAATTTCCAACATAATTACTCTTTCTGCTTTGTGCTTTATTATATTATCCAGACTAATTATAAATTTTTATTGCATTTATTTAAAATTAACTTTTTTTATAGTAATCAGTAATTTTACTTAGGTCAACACCAGCCCTAGCTCCCATACAATGTATTTTTAGTAGCTGTGGCGACCAACTTTACAGAATTTTTACTTAAACACAAGATTTCTTGACAGTAGCTTTACAAAAATCTCTAAGTAAATAGGTAGTATTAATACGTAAGCGAAACCAACCGCTACAAGTTACCAATAACAGCACTTAAAATTTTTCAAATTTAAGGAAATCTACCATGAAATTCAATCACAGTACCGGAGCGATCGCATTTTTATTAGCAACTCCTTTAGTAACCGGCTTGACTGTAGGCATTGCCCCTAGCAGTGCTGCAATAATCGCAGGTTCTGCTGCAGAAGTAACCATTGACGACTTCAGTCACAGACCGACTGGGACAGGTACATTCACTAACACTAACACTGAGACAAGAGCGACCAGGGGTTTTGTTATTAGCAAAGCGAATGCTGATGCAGCTTTTATATCTAACTGTCACGAATTGCTGGCAGCAAATCTCTCGCAAAGTGGAGTCATAGGCACCGGGAATAACTATTCCGGTTTAGCCAAAAGTCAAGCAGCAGTGATCGGTGACTTCTCTATTAAGGCAAAAGAAACTTTTTCCTTCACTGTTCAGACTATTTTACATCTTTTAACATCTGTTACTAATCCCCAATCAGAACGGGCTAGCGCCACAGGTAGTATATCTTTTGCATTAATTGACACTGTTTCTAACATTCTTTTAGACTCATTTCAATTTGGGATCGGTTTGCACTCTTTTAAAGCCCCGGAATTAAGTTTGTCATACAACCTCGCTGGAAACTTTAATCCCACACAAATTAATTTTGCTTTTCTCGCTCAAGGTAATACAACAAGCCTGAGCTTGTATACTTCCGGAGTGTATTCCCGGACTTTTGACAGCACCACTAATTTAAAATTAGTAGAAGTTAAGAACAATATCGCAGGGGCACAAGCGCAACCAGTTCCCCAAGCAGAACCAGTTCCAGAACCTACTACTATATTAGGCACTGCCATGTTTTTCGGTTTCCTCACCAAGAGGCGAAAACTTAAGAATCAATTGTCTGAAGTTAAATCAAAAGTTTAGGAATGACGCAAAACATCTAACTAGGTCAACTATGCTGTTAGATACCAGACTTATTTAATAAGAAGTCTGGTATCTAGTTATTCTGTATTATCCATTGCCCTCTTCTTCTTTTCCCAAATATGCCTCAATTACCCGAGGATCTGCGCGAACTTGATCCGGAGTTCCCTCAGCAATTTTAGTACCGTACTCCATCACACTAACGCGATCGCTAATTCCCATCACCACCTTCATATCGTGTTCAATCAGCAAAATACTCAAATTCAACTCATCGCGAATCCGGTAAATAAAGCGAGTTAAATCAGCCGTTTCGTTCGGATTCATCCCTGCAGTCGGTTCGTCCAAAAGCAACACTTTCGGATCGGAAGCCAAAGCCCTGGCAATTTCCAATCTCCGCTGGTCGCCGTAGGAAAGGTTTTTTGCCAACTCCGGCGCTTTAGAAGCACCTAAACCGACAAAATCCAGCATATTCAGCGCTTTTATTTTAGCTTCGCGTTCCTCAATCATCGCAGCCGGAGGGCGGAGGATTGCGCCCAACAAACCTGTTTTTAATCGGCAGTGTCTGCCTACTAAAACATTATCCAGCACAGTCATGTTGTTAAACAAACGGATATTTTGAAAAGTTCTAGCAATACCGAAAGTTGTCAGGTGATCCGGAGGCAAACCCGTGATATTTTTATTTTCAAGTACCAACTGTCCCCCACTCGGTTTGTAGATACCCGTCAGCATATTAAAAAAAGTAGTTTTGCCCGCACCGTTGGGGCCTATTAAACTGGCTATCGATCCTTTTTCCAATGTTAAACTAACCTGGTTGACTGCCGTCAAACCGCCGAATCGCATGGTAAGTTGCTGTGCTTCTAATAATGACATTGGGGTTGTGTTTCCTAATATTAGTTAAGTTGTTATAGCCCGGATTCTATATAATACCAAATCCGCTCGGTTAAAGTGCGTCAGCTTGGCTGTGGTGGGATGCTGGTTACGACACCGAAAGATTTGGGCATCGGAATGCGTTACAGAAAGTCTTGGGCTAAGCTTCATGACTGCGTTTCGGTTTAAGGTTTCCCCTTGAGTTTAAGGACAAAAAGGGTGGAAAATTAAATTACACGGGTAGTGTTCCAGGAGGATCGGCTACTCTAGTAAGGGGTAGTATTGAGGCCGGAACTATGATGAAGCTTGGTTTGCTGGTGCGATCGCGAAGCGTCTCCGCAGAAAAATCGCCAAACAACGACTTAGGAATCGGAAAAGTTACCGCTCTATCCTACTCTACAGCAACAGTTGAATACTTCTGCTCAATTGGGCAACGCCTTGAAAAAACCTTACCCTTAACTTCGCTTTATAGAGTTCAACTCCCGCCTCAAACACGATGCTACATCCAGTCAGAAAGCCAGGATACATGGATAATTGGCCGAATTTTTGACTGGGACGAAGACAAAGGTCAGTATCGAATCGATCTACCCGATAAAAAGATAGCATTAGTTGCTGAACAGGAAATTTACGTTCGTTGCAACCTACCCATCGATGACCCCATCGAAACTCTAGCGATGAAAGGTCAGGAAACGCCCTACTTTCACGATCGACGTTTAGCTTTTGTCCAGTGTCTCATCCAACAACGCGCTGTCAGTCGCGGGATGACAGGGCTGATTTCTGCCAATATTGACCTTTATCCTCATCAAGTTGAAGTTGTCCGCCGCGTACTCGAAGACCCCATTCAACGTTACCTCTTAGCTGATGAAGTTGGACTGGGAAAGACGATCGAAGCAGGTGCTATTCTTCGCCAGTATCTCCTCGATGAACCGCAGGGACGTGCAGTGGTGCTAGTACCGCAATACCTGCGGGAACAGTGGCTTCAAGAATTAGAACATAAATTCTATGTCTCTGACTTGGACAATCGTGTCCAGGTACTTGCAGTAGAGGATGTCGATCGAGTCAGCCCGAATGCCGATTTGGGCTTCCTGATTTTAGATGAAGCACATCATATTGCAGCAATGGCGACCTCTTCAGATTCGATACAGCGCAGGCGTTTCCAGACTTGCAAACACCTCGCTCATAAAAGCGATCGCCTACTTCTATTATCTGCCACTCCAGTTCTCAATCACGAGCAAGATTTCCTGGCGATGCTGCACCTACTCGATCCGATCACCTACCAACTTGATGATTTAGAAGGTTTTCGTGCGAGGGTAAAAAACCGCCAACAAATTGGTCGAGTTTTACTCTCATTTAAAGAGAAAGCAAATCCGTTTGTGCTTAAAACTAACCTCAACCAACTGCGAACCCTTTTTGCTGAAGATAAATATCTGCTAAATCTCGTAGAGGAATTACAAAATTGTTTGCTTTCTCCAGAAACACTCCCCGCCGATCGAGATCGAATTGTGCGATCGATTCGCACCCACATCAGCGACACCTATCGGTTACACCGTCGAATGCTCCGCAACCGTCGCGCTGCGGTGGAAGATGTAATTTTTGCCCGAAATGTCACACCAAAAGTAGAGTATGAGTTAGATGAGCGATCGCCCGAAATTCACGAACTAATTGATGAATGGCGCACAGTCGCTCCTAACCAACAACAATATCAGCAAATTTTTCTACTTTTATTCCGTGCTAGCGGGACTTGGTTAGGGATTTTAGCGCAAGTGCTGGAAACCCGTTTAAGCGACATCTCCCATTCTGCCTTGATTCAAGAATTTGGTGCTGATAATATCCGCATTCTGACAGAAACCCCTAAATTTTCTGGGGAAGAACAGATTTTGCAATCTTTACTAAGAATTATTCAGCAACCTTCAGAAGAAGGAACTCGCCTCGAATTACTAAAGATAGTGATACTGTATCATCTTTCAGAGACTTTTAAACTTCAATCTTATCGCAGCAACCTTCATAAATTGCTCGAACAGGTGCAACAGCGAATTCGCAGACCGATATCGGGAACTCCCCTACCTAAAATTGTCATTTTCACCAGTTTTGCCCAAACAGGCGCTGAAATTTTCCGGTGCTTATCAGAGACTTTTGGTCAGGCATCTGTAGCTAGCCATCAATTAGGACTGTCTCGTTCTCATGTTGAGAAAAGCCTCAACCATTTCAAAAATGACCAAAATTGTTTTATCCTTGTTTGCGATTCCTCGGCTGAAGAAGGTCGGAACTTTCAATTTGTTGATTGGATGATTCATTTCGATCTTCCCTGGTCGCCAAATCGTTTAGAACAAAGGATTGGTAGGATCGATCGCATTGGTCGCCCTTTAAATGTTCAATTTACAGTATTCGCCGGCTCAGACTTAGAGGATAGCCCTCACGATGCTTGGTATCAATTATTAAAAGACGGTTTCGGCATCTTTCATCAATCAATTGCCAGTCTCCAGTTTTATGTAGATGAAAAACTACCAGCACTGGTAACCACTCTGTTTCAATCTGGTGCTAGTGGACTATTGGAAATGATAGGGACTATCCAACAAGAAATTGCTGAAGAACAGGTAAAAATTAGCGAACAAAACGCTTTAGATGAAATAGATGCCCAGGATGAAAACGCTACCCAATATTTTCAAACTTTAGATGATTATGATGCTCGCCATCAGGAAATTAAACGAGCAACAGAAGACTGGATATGTCAAGCACTGCACTTCAAACAAATTGACGATCCCAATTTAGAAAAAGTATGGCGTTATCAACCTACTAGGCGCACTCTAATTCCCCTCCACGATCTGGAAACTCGCTTTGCTGCTTATGCACAACCCTCTGGTACTTATAACCGGAGAATATCAACTCAATATCCTGGTGTCAACCTCTACCGTATTGGGGAAGGATTTGTGGAAGCACTAGCATCTTATATCCATTGGGATGACAGGGGTCAAGCATTTGCAATCTGGCGATGCGATGAATCTTGGGATGCTGGGGAAGGGATGGAATGGTTCGGTTTTCGCTTTAATTATATAGTCGAAGCCAATTTAGAGATAGCCCAAAAAGTTTTAACAGATTTTGGGATAGATAATAACAAATACAAGGCTCTAAAGCGACGTACAGATGCGCTACTTCCCCCAATTATAGAGACAATTTTCATGGATGCTGGGTCTGAACCAATGAGCATTGTTGAAGATGAAGCACTTTTGAATATCCTGCAACGTCCCTATAGCAATCCTATATGAATTGTGAAAAGGCATCAAATCTTTTCAAGTTAGGAAAATTGAAAAGATTATATTTAGC
>NZ_JAUBRM010000122.1:1557-14301 GCF_036701905.1 Microcoleus sp. MON2_D5 | reverse complement strand
AGTTTTGTCTTGTTGTTGAGTCAGGAATACCCTTAATCTAGCGCCCATATATTGAGTTACCTCAGTAGATGTATTCTCTTTCTTTACTTATTTTAACATACTTCGGGTTTTTTGCGCCGACCTACTTAAATCAAGGTCGGACAAAGCTTCTGAATATTCGCCGCGATCGACCTTACCCCGCGCTTCCTCGAAGAAAAGCGGAGACGACAGGTGTTTTGCCGAATTTAGCAAGCGCGTGTCTGCGATCGCATTTTCGAGGTCGATGATCTGCGACTGAATTGAGATTCGTTCCCCAAATTACATCGCCGTCGGCTGCAAGCGCATCGCTTCCTTGTAATCGGCGATCGCACCTTTCAAATCCTGGAGTTTTGCGCGCACTTGTGCTCGGGGCCGATAAGCTTGTGCGAACTTAGGATTTTTTTTGATAATGCGATCGAGGCTTTGCAGAGTTCCTGCTAAATCTCCAGTTTCTATCTGTTTTAATGCCTTTTGATAATCTGCTTGGCTCATATATTTCTAAGCACATATAAATGGCCGGCCCCTTCAACAATAATAGCTTTTTAAAGGAAGCAGAAGTATGAAAGCAAAAGAACGTAAAACGCTCTCCCGCTTTAGATACCCGACTTCTTAAAGAAGTCGGGTATCTGGGTGTTCTGTTTTTTTTAGGCTGGTCTACTTACTTGCCGCAATTAGCAAAAGTAGAGAACAAGTTATAACCTTGAACTTTCCACGCTTGCCATGTATTCCGGGTGCCAAAAAGAATCTGCATAGTTGCATCTCCATCAACGTAGCTTTGCCAACCTAATGCAGCAACAGTTGGGTACTGAGCTGGAAAATCCCCTAGCATAGGAGTTGCTTGCGGGCCTAGTTTCCATCCTACCTTTTCGCTAAATTCTTTAATTTCACCTTCGCAAGTTTTACAATTTAAACCGTTGCTCGTCTTCTGCCAAATCTCTAACTGCGGGGTCAAGCCGTATTTGTTATTGCTGTGTTGCATCCACAATTGGTCGATCGCGCGGAGGTTCGGACAAGACGTGGGGTTGTTGCGGAGTAAAGAGACGGTTTCGCGATCGGCGTCGTCCCATTTCTTAGCTTCTAATAAGGTTTGTAGTTGCCTGAATTCGCTGCTGGTTTCTTGTGCGCGAACTCGAAAAGCTGGCTGCAAAACAGCAACAGATGCGGTGATGAATACTAGGATCACTTTGCCACATTTAAACATGATGCCCCTCCAGGTAAAAGTGATTTAACAAATGATTCGTTTTTAGTGCCTACCTGATTTAGAAGGGCAACCACAGGATTGCCCCTACGCTGGAGTTAAATCTAAAGCAACACAAAATCCGATGCAGTAATCGAACTATTCAACCCAGTCACAGTTGCCAAAACTTGATCGGTGGATATAACTTTCAGCACTGTTCCTCCCGCAGTTTGACTAATTTCTAACTGCTGGAAAGTCAAACCGTTATCGAGCGCAAATTTATCGATACCTACCTCAAAATCAACCACCGTACCCGAGCCGGTACTTGGAGTTAACAAAAAGCGATCGCTCCCGCTACCTCCAATCAGAAAATCGTTGCCATTTTCGCCGCTGAGAAAATCATCTCCCAAACCGCCAAGCAAAGTATCATCTCCCTTGCCACCGTACAAACTGTCATTGCCGATACCGCCGTCCAAACTCTCAGCACCGCGGCCTCCAAATAGGATGTCATCGCCACTGCCACCAGTCAGCGTATCGAGTCCCCGCCCACCGTAAATCGTGTCATTGCCGCCGCCACCATCGAGGGAATCGCTAGCTTTTCTGGCACTGATAAAATCGTTACCGCTGTCGCCGATTAAAGTATCGCTATCATCAGTACCGACAAGATTTTTGCCCTCAGCGCCGAGAATTTCAGGAGAAGTATTGACAAGTTCCACATCACCTTGCACAACTGGAACAGCGGGTTGAGCCGGTGCTGGATTTCCTTGAATTTTGGCAGTTAAAAATTCGCCAGTATTTTCGGAAACTACCTGTGCGATTGGTTTTGTGCCAGCGGCCGCTTCTTCGAGGGCGATCGAACTTTCACCTAATGTCACCTTTTGGACTTTGGCAATTTCCGAGGGAATAAACTCAGGCAAAAAGTTAGATTTAACTTTATCCGTGCTTTGATTTGCCTCAGCCATTACCTTCGTCGCTTCCGGGGCAATTTGGGAAAGTTTTTCAGTGTTGAGATTGGTGTCAATTTCTTTGACCTTGGCAACAGATTGCTGGATAATGCTTTCTACCTGTGCCGCATCGCTCAAATCCAGGGAACCACCGGATTGAATTTTACTGTTAATTGCCCCGACAACAGCTTTGACGATCGCAGCATTATCAGCCGTAGATGCACCGTCTATGAGGCTGCTGGTTTGGGTAATGACGTTTTGGACTTTTGTCATGGCGACTAGAGTTTCAACGCCACCCGCTTCATTTTTGGCTGTAGAGGCGATCGGATCTAAGTCTAATAAGTCAACTCCCGCAGGAATAGACAGAGTAGATTTAACTTTTGACTCCGCTTCACTCTGCGTCATTCCCCCAGCCATCAAATCAGTTACCAAACTGGTTAACAGAGTGACAACCGTGGCATCCGCAGGTGCAGAAACAGGCGTTTCCAGAGGCAAACCTGTGGCAGTATCCGTCCCGCCAAAAGCAACTAAATTCCCTTCTTCTGCGTCAAAGATTCCATTTTTGTTCGTATCAAAACTGTCCGGAATGTCGAGTTCGTATTCGCCATTAGCATCAGTCGTTGCGGACGGTTCGCTAGCATCTTTTACGCCGTTTTTGTTGGCGTCAAAAAAGATAGTCGCACCCTCAATATAACCGTCAACAACCACACCAGCTTGACGAGTTCTTAACAGGATGACATCACTAGCAGTTGCACCAGCCTTGTCGGTGACAATTAACTTAATATTGAGAGATTTCGCTTGAGTATTGTCGCCGCTGAAAGTACGGGTATCGGGATTGAAAGTCAGCCAAGCCGGTAAAGGTTGACCGTTTTCTAAAGTTGCTGAATAAGTTAATTTGTCGCCCGAATCTGGGTCGGTAAATGCCTTTTCTGGAACCGTATACTCAATTTTAGACGATTTGCTGACTCTCACATTGCTGAAGTTCCACGGAGTTGTCTCCGGGCTTGGGTTTAGCTGTGGCGGGCGGTTAATTGTAGGTGGTATTGGCTGAATTGGTGTTGGTGTTGGAGTTGGATTAGTTAACGTAGTTTCTGTTGGTGTTTCTGTTGGTGTTTCTGTTGGAGTAGTGGACGTAGTTGGAGTTGGTGTTGGTGTTGGAGTAGTGGACGTAGTTGGAGTTGGTGTTGGTGTTGGAGTAGCGGACGTAGTTGGTGTTGGTGTTGGTGTTGGAGTAGCGGACGTAGTTGGAGTTGGAGTTGGTGTTGGTGTTGGAGTAGCGGACGTAGTTGGAGTTGGTGTTGGTGTTGGTGTTGGAGTAGTTGGCGTCTTGCCAAGAGTGTCATCGCTTACAATCGTATACTTAGCCGTAGGAGTAATAATCGTAGGTTTCGGGCCTGGTGCGATCGGATTTGACAAAGTAACAATAATGTTTTCATTGCCTCCGATTAATTTATCGCCCAAGACATCCATAGTCAGGGTTTTGGATGTTTCGCCGGGAAGAAATTTGATTTGGCCTTTGACACCAGTTGCCCCAGAAGTCCCGCCAATATTCTTGTAATCGCTGCCGTTAATAGCATTGCCAGTAATGTCATAATTAACACTGCTGCTAAATGTAGTATTGCCACTGCGAGTCACTGTGAAAATCGGACGTTTAAAACTGGTATTGCCTTCAATACCGCTAGAAACATTGATAGTAATAGCGTAAGAAACGGCCTGATTAGCGTCTAAATCGTTGAGCAACACCCTGATATCTCCAAGGGTGTTGCCAACTATATCAGCCTGTTTATCTGCGTTAAGGTCTACTATTGCAGGGTTGAGACCAGTGTAGGGAACGTCGTCGTAAGTGTTGAAGCCGCCCGTACCGTCTCCCCACAAAATGAAGGTCGAAATGACATCAGAAACTGCTAAATCAAGTTTGGCATCAGCATTAAAGTCTGCCAGGGCAACTGAAGAGGGGTTCACTCCTCCATAAGCACTGGTGGTAGAACCAAAGCTGCCCTTGCCATCTCCAAATAAAATAGAAACGCTGTTTGAGCCGCTATTTGCAGTTACTAAGTCAAGGTTGCCGTCGTTGTTCACGTCTCCCACATCTATAGAAGTGGGGGATTTTCCTACATCAAAGTTCGTGGCTTTGCCGAAACTACCTTTGCCATCTCCCAACAATACGGAAATATTATTAGATTGCTGGTTTGCAGTTGCTAAATCGAGCTTGCCATCGCGGTTAAAGTCTGCCACAACGATGTCCTTGGCGGGAAATGTTCCCACACTAAAGTTAGTGGGTTTGCCATAGCCGCCCTTGCCATCTGCCAACAGTACGGAAATGTTGTTAGAGTCGGAGTTAATAGTAACTAGGTCAAGCTTGTCATCGCCGTTAAAGTCTCCCCAATAGACGAAGGTGGAGGACGGACCCAAATCAAAGTTGGTCGCCGGACTAAAGCTGCCTTTGCCGTCTCCTAATAAGACAGAAAAGCCTTTAGAACTCTTGTTAGTAATGCCTAAATCAAGCTTGCTGTCACCATTAAAGTCTCCTGCAGCAAAGTCGTAAGGAGCTACTCCTAAATTAATTTTGGGGCCAAAGTTAAATGTGCCATTGCCATTTCCAAAGACAATGCCAATGTTGTTTGACGAAAGATCCATAGTGGCTACGTCAGGCTTACCGTCACTGTTAAAGTCTCCGGCGGTGATATTGGTGACGTAGATTTCTGGATCGTAGTCATTAATTTTAAAGAGTGAGAGAACGTGGCTGTAAGCAGCCAATACCTCTGGTTTCAAGGCTAAAGGTGTTTTGATTTTTCCTGTTTTGATTTCGAGTTCCCAATCGCCGCCCTTGGCCGCACTTCCTGTGAAATTCTGGGAGGCGGCAACGCTGGCTCCGGTTAGTTCGCTCAGCCTTTTGATAAAGGCTATACCTGTGTCGCCTGCTGCTACTTGGCAACCATAAAGCAGAATTTCTGGTAGAATCTGTTCTTCCCCAGGGCTTGAAGGCTGCGAATTTGCGATCGCGCCCATTGGTGTCGAAAACCACTGCCGTAAAGAAGTGCGATCGCACTCAATGCTGTCTGCATTCAAGTTGCTGCTGCCCAATTGCAAGCAGCCCGGCGATCCGTGGGAAATTATGTGAATTGCTGAGACACTGCGATTTTGCAAGGCTTCTGCAATTTGTGCGATGCCGCTGCGACTGGCATCTAGTTGAATGACTTCGATTTCTGGGTTAATGCCGTTGGTTAAGGTTTGGGATTCGGGTACGGCACTGTCGATAAATGCGATCGACTTTGTAATTGTTTGAGTCATTGAGTTTGGCATGATACACCTCTAAATATTTTGCTTAAATTGGGTACATTCAAATCAGGTATCTGCTAATTTGGCAATGTATTCCCTAGTTAAAAGTTGTAATTGAGATAATACCCAAAGCTACTTATAACGTCAATTCATAAAAGTCATAACTTAAAGTCATAAAAGTCATATTTGTAAAAATATGTTGCAATAAGTAGACAAGCTATCAAAGTAAAGTTAAATCATGTATAAGCTAAATACAGCAGTTTTCTGTTGCCCGATCGCAACGCAATGGGTACTGGGTAATTGGTGAGTGGAAAGCTGTACCTCATCCCTGGCAAGTTGCTATTTTAGAAAAAAAGATGTCCAGAGCGCTTACAACTAACTTAAGAAATGAAGCTATGACAGTAGAAGAAGCCATCAATCTTCTGGACAATTTGGTAGAAAAGCAAACTGAGAAACACCTGACTCGTTTGCAGCAATCGATAATTCGGGGTGTTTTACAGTCTTGGACGTACAAAGAAATTCAGGAAAACGATCCGATCGCCCGCGGCTACACAGTGTGCTACCTAGGCCGCTATGTCGGCTACAATTTGTGGAAAGATCTGACAAAGGTACTGAGACAAGCAGGAATTCTTGGCGAAGAAGAAAGAGTAGTCGGAGCAAATCTTTGGGACTGCATCATGAGAGCTTTACAACAAGGTAGACAACCCGGCCCACCAACCGATCCGATGTTGGGAAAACTGATGCGGATGCGCTACCGCATCACCGAACATTTGGTCAGCACCGAGTACAGCGATACCTATCTGGCTGAAGATGAAAATTTGCCCGACCGACCTTTGTGCCTCGTCAAACGCCTGAAAAACCAGTCTCAGAGAAGCAGCCACCTATTCGATCGAGAAACGCGCGTTTTATATCGATTGGGCCAACACGATCGGATACCAGAATTGTTAGCTCGCTTTGAAGAAGATGGATATTTTTATTTAGTCTATCAATTCATCGAAGGGCAACCCTTGTATCAAGAACTAATCGAAGGTCAACCCTGGGAAGAACATCAGGTTATTGCTTTGTTGAAAGATATCTTGGAAGTGCTTGTCTTTGTTCACAAACAAGATGTAATTCACCGCGACGTTCACCCTCAAAACTTAATCAGGCGGACATCAGATGGCAAGATTGTATTAATTGACTTTGGGGCAGTTAAAGAAATCAACACTTCACAAAACAGCATCGGTCAAACGAAATCGCGCGGTGGGACTCAGCAAGATTATATTCCTCCCGAACAAGCCATCGGCTCACCGAAATTTTGCAGCGACATCTATGCTGTCGGGCTCATCGGGATTCAAGCCTTGACAGGGATGCGCCCGAAACAACTGCGAGTTGATAATTTAGGCAATCTCATCTGGCAGAAAAATGCAACTGTCACCCCGGAGTTGGCTGGCGTTTTAGACAAGATGGTGCTCTACGCTTTCCCCCAGCGTTACCCCTCAGCAACCGAAGCTTTGCAAGCACTTCAAAATTTGGGAGTTAGTTGACTGTTGTCGGTTGACAGTTGACAGTTACCAAACCCGACTTTAATATCCCTCTTTAGTCCCTCTCTGCTGGGACTTTGTTTTTGTAGTAGCGGTTTCAACCGCCGAGTCTTATCTGTTGTGCCGATCGCCTTTCCCACAGCCACAGCAGCCGGTTTACAATGCGAGCGATCTTGTTGCCGATCGACTAATCCGCTACTATTACGCCTCGATGTACTGAGTAAAAACACTCGGTCTTGCCGAGCGATCGGGCCCTAATTTCCAAGGAAGAAGGCTGAAGCCTTAAGCAACAAGGCTTCAGCCTTAAGCAACAAGCAACAAGGAACAAGCAACAAGCAATTTTTTGTTTTAAGTTACAAGCAATAAAAATTTTTAAATTCTGCCGAATGCCTTCTACATAAGAGCCTTCAAGCTTCAGTTGACTATCTATCTACAGTTAGATAATATAATTAATATTTTATGCTTAAAAGCTTTGAAAAAATTTTAAGCAGCTTTGTATAGCGGACAACAATCTCACTAGAGTGTTTATTGTTACCTTAGATACGTAGAAACTAAATAATTAGAGGGAGCGAGAAATTGGAAGTTTTTGAACGAGCACAACAACTGCAAACGCCCTCAACCCGAATGGCTGCTGTCGAGTCTTTTTCCAAAAAAGCGAGTATTGCAGTAATCGCGATCGGCTGTACAGTCCTTTTGGGTTGGATATTCGATCTGCAACTGTTAAAAAGCATTCTGCCCGGACTCGTGACCATGAAAGCCAATACTGCGGTCTGCTTTATTTTGGGCGGGTTTTCTCTATTCATCCAACAGCGGCGGCGCCCAGAATTAAGGGCAAGAAAGTATCAAAAAATTACTAATTTTTTAATTTATAGCTGTTCATTTTTAATTATATTAATTAGCCTCTTAACCCTAGTTCAATATAGCTTTAATATAGACTTAGGCATCGACAAACTCCTATTTAAAGAAAGTTACACCTTGACAAGCCCCGGAACACCAGGACGCATGGCACCGAATACTGCTGCTGCTTTTTTATTGGTGGGAACAGCCCTGCTGCTGCTGTCAGAACGTCGCCCTAAATACCTGCGGATTCAAATCTTAAGCTGTTGTGCATTTTTAATTGCATTTATGGGTTTGATAGGCTACATCTACAACAAAGCTTTATTTTACCAAATTGGCAATAATACAGGAATGGCTTTGCACACGTCCGCAGCATTTATGTTGCTGAGCTTCGGCATTTTATTTGCCAGTCCAGAGCGAGGATTGATAGCAGTAATGACCAGCGATCGCGCGGGCGGCATCATGGCGAGGCGCTTGTTGCCACGGGCAATCATTATCCCGCCTTTAGTGGGTTATTTCATCATATCGGGAGAGCGGTTACAAGCCTACACGCCGGAGGTAGGGATATCGCTGTTAAGCGTATTGAACGTGATTATTTTTACAGTTCTGATTTGGCAGAATGCAAAAACTCTCTGCACCGCCGACCGGAAGCGGTATCGAGCGGAACTGGGACTGAGGAAAGCTAAATTAGACTTAGAAACTCAAGTTGAGAAACGGACTCTCCAACTACAACTCGCTAACGAGCAATTGCAGCAGGAAATTCTCGACAGTCAAACAACAAAGCAGGCGCTCCAAAACAACTACAACCTGTTGCTGGCAGTCATCAACAGTACGCCTGCTGCCCTATTTGTCAAAGATATTCAGGGCCGTTACCTGATGCTCAATGCTGCGGGAGCTAGTATAATTGGCAAGTCTGTAGACGACATTATCGGCAGAGATGACAGCGAGTTATTTCCGCCGGAAATTGCGGGTAACATTAGGAAAACCGATCGCCCAATTATGACAGCGGGAAAAACGCAAGCGATCGAAGAAGACCTGCCAGTTAAAGGCAACTTTAGGACATTTCTTTCTACAAAAAGTGCTTACCGGGACGGACTAGGAAATATTAGCGGTATAGTTACCATCTCGCGGGATATTACTGAAAGCAAACAAGCCGAAATCGCCAACAGAAGTCTGGCAGCAATTCTGGAAGCAACCCCGGATTTTGTAGGTATCTGCAACCTCGAAGGACGCCCCGTTTACATCAACAAAGCAGGCCGAAAAATGGTGGGTATAGGCGAAAACGAAGATATATCCCACCGACAAGTTGCAGAATTCACGGCAGCGTCAGCCCGCAGCACTTTGAATCAAGCGATCGCCACTGCTGTTTCCGGGGGCGTTTGGAGCGGAGAAACAGCCTTCGTGTCAGCATCGGGACTCGAAATTCCCGTCAGCCAAGTCATCATCTCCCACTCCGCACCGGACGACAAACTCACATACATTTCGACGATCGCCCGCGACATCAGCGATCGCAAACAAGCTGAAAAAGCGCTGCAAGTGTCTCAAGCTCGTTTCGCCGGCATTGTAGAAATTGCCGACGACGCGATTATTTCCGTGGATGCTGAGCAAAAAATTATCCTGTTCAACCAAGGTGCAGAACGGATTTTCGGGTGGAGTGCAGCGGAGGCGATCGGGCAATCCCTGAGTCTGCTGTTACCCGAAGCTTTTGTCGCCCCTCACAGCCACCTCGTCAGCAATTTCGGCGACAACGTTAAACAATCCCGAAAAATGGGCAACCGCAAAGAAATTTTCGCCCGCCGCCGAGACGGTACGCAATTTCCCGCCGAAGCTTCTATTTCCAAACTCGAAGTTGCAGGCGAAATCATATTCACAGCTATTTTGCGCGACGTGACAGCCAGCCGAGAAGCCGAAGAATCTGTGCGTCTGAGCGAGGAAAGATATCGATCGCTGGCAATGGCCACCGCACAGATGGTTTGGATGACAGACGCTAACGGAATCGCCGAGAGACCTCAGCCTGATTGGATAGCTTATACGGGCTTGAGTTCTGAAGACAAGGACTACTGGATAAAATCAGTGCACCCAGAAGATCGCGATCGCACAATACAAGCTTGGATGCGGGCCATAGAAACAAAAAGTCTCTATGAAATCGAGCACCGCTTGCGGGCTGCAGACGGCAGCTACAGATACTTCTGGGTGCGGGGCGTCCCCATTTTGGCCGCCGACGGCAGCGTTCGCGAGTGGGTGGGAACTCACACCGATATTAGCGATCGGGTGGAAGTTTTGGAAGCACTCAAGCAGTCCGAGGGACAGTATCGATCGCAAGCAGCCGAGCTCGAAAAAGCTGTCCACGAGTTGCACCAAACTCAAACTCAACTAATCCAAACCGAAAAAATCTCTTCTCTCGGGCAGCTAGTCGCCGGCGTCGCCCACGAAATTAACAATCCGATTAACTTCATCTACGGCAACATCACCCACGCCAGCCAATACGCCACAGACTTGCTCGGTTTGCTCCACCTTTACCAGGAAAAATACCCAAATCCCGTCCCAGAAATTGTAGAAGTAGCCGAAGATATTGAAGTTGATTTCTTAATGGAGGACTTTGCGAAGATTTTGGAATCAATGAAAGTAGGAGCCGATCGCATCCGCGACTTAGTTGTATCCTTGCGTAACTTTTCCAGACTCGACGAATCGCAGATGAAGCGAGTAGACATTCACGAAGGAATCGAAAGCACTTTGCTAATTTTGCAGCACCGAATCAAAGCTAATGTACTTCGTCCCGCTATTGAGATTATCAAAGACTACGGCAACTTCCCAAAAGTTGAGTGCTATGTAGGTCAGCTCAATCAAGTATTTATGAATCTTTTAGCAAATGCGCTCGACGCCCTCGAAGACTACAACAGCACTCATTATTCAAAAGAAATATATGCTCGTCACAACAGAATTCGGATTAGCACCAGTGCGAATTCAGACACAGTAACAATTCGGATTGCAGATAACGGGATGGGAATCAATCAAGAAGTTATTGGCAAGTTGTTCGACCCATTTTTTACTACTAAACCCGTCGGCAAAGGCACAGGTTTGGGACTATCAATTAGCTATCAGATTATAGTTGAAAAACACCGAGGCAAATTGCAGTGTGTTTCCACCCCTGGGGAAGGTGCGGAGTTTGTCATCGAGATTCCCATTTGCCAGAAAGTATCAGCGCTGGCTACCGAAAACACAAAGGAAATGGTCATTAGTCATTAGACTGTTGACTGTTAGCAGTTGATAGTGGGCAGTTGATAGTGGGCAGTCGATCGTTGATGGTTGTCATTAATCATAAATTTCTCCCCGTCTCCCCGTCTCCCCATCTCCCGTCTCCGTCGCTCGATCGCCCTAAATCGAAATAATTCTTTACAATACAAAAGTAACAATCCAATGAACTTTGACAAAATCCCTTGAAAATGCCTGTAAACCAACTTTCTCGAACCACAGCCTCCACGCAAACACAGACACTCGACTTTGACATAGCCATCGTCGGAGGCGGCATAGTCGGGGCCACCTTAGCCAGCGCCTTAAAAGATTCTGGATTAAAAATCGCAATAATTGAAACCCAACTCCCCGCCGCCGCCGCAGCCAAAAAACAAGCCTATGCAATCACGCTGCTATCAGGAATGATCTTAGAAGGTATCGGCGTGTGGCAGCAAATCTTGCCGCAAATCACCACCTTCGAGCAAATTAGCCTCTGCGACGGCGACTATCCCGGTGTAGTAGAATTCCACCGCCCGGATTTGGGAAATACTGGCAAATTGCCCGTACCAAAAGCAGCTTTAGGTTACGTTGGCGAGCACGGAGTCATGCTGTCCGCTTTGCAAGAATCTTTGGCAAAAAACCCGAATTTTAGTTGGGTTTGTCCGGCGGAAGTTGTCGAGGTAAAATATTTAACCGATTGCGCGGAAATAGAAGTCAAACAAAACGGCGAAACTCGGACAATTCGCACCAAATTATTAGTCGCCGCCGACGGTTCGCGATCGCGCATCCGCACCGAAGCCAACATCAGCACTCGCGGCTGGAAATACTGGCAATCCTGCGTTGCTATCACTATTAAAGCAGAAAAACCGCACAACGATATCGCTTTTGAGCGCTTTTGGCCGAGCGGCCCGATGGGAGTCTTACCATTACCTGGGAACCGCTGTCAAGTAGTTTGGACAGCACCGCACGCGGAAGCAAAAGCTTTGCAACAAATGGATGAAAAAGAGTTTTTGACTTTGTTGGAACAGCGCACGGGCGGGCTTTTGGGGCGTTTGGAATTGGAGAGCGATCGCTTTTTGTTTCCCGTGCAGTTAATGCAGAGCGATCGCTACGTTTTGCCCAGATTAGCACTAATTGGCGACGCCGCCCACTGCTGCCATCCCGTCGGCGGCCAGGGATTGAATATGGGCATTCGAGACGCAGGGGCGATCGCCCAAATCTTGCAGCAAGCGCACCAAAAAGGCGAAGACATCGGCGACTTGCGAGTATTGAAACGGTATCACAACTGGCGGAAAAAAGAGAATTTAATCGTGTTAGGATTTACCGATTTTCTAGACAGATTATTTTCCAATACTTTGCTGCCAATTGTAGCATTTCGCCGCTTTGGATTGTGGTGTTTGCGGACAATTCCCCCAGTGAGGTTTTTAGCCTTGCGCTTGATGACCGGTTTAATGGGCCGGCCGCCCGAATTAGCGCAAAATTAGAAGAAACCGGGTTTTTTACGATATGTAAATAATCCTCGTAGGGGCGGGTTTTACCAACCATAATCGCCCCAAATAAACAATCTCGAAAACCCGCCCCCACCCAACCAACAATCATCAGGCTCCAGGTTGATGTGGGTTATTGGTGATGTGAAGAAACCCGGTTTTTTACGATAGGTAAATAATCCTCGTAGGGGCGGGTTTTACCAACCATAATCGCCCCAAATAAACAATCTCGAAAACCCGCCCCCACC
>NZ_JAUBRM010000122.1:0-1457 GCF_036701905.1 Microcoleus sp. MON2_D5 | reverse complement strand
CAACCAACAATCATCAGGCTCCAGGTTGATGTGGGTTATTGGTGATGTGGGGGCGGGTTTATCTAGATGGTTGGTAATTGTTAGATATTGTTGGTGAACCCGCCCCTACAAAATATGGTGTTCGTAGTCGCCCCAACTAAAATCGCATCTTCAGATACAGACTCAACGAATCGAACACCGCCGAAAGCCTAACAGCAAAATGGAAGCATTGGCGATCGATCTCTCTTCGCCTGTAACGAAATATTCTCGCAAAAACCCGGTTTTTTGCCACCCGCGCACAAACTTTAGAAACCGGGTTTTTTCCCATCTCTTCGCCTGTAACCAAATATTCTCGAAAAAATCCGGTTGCTGACCACCCATCGACGAATCATGGTAAATAAACATCCGTGTTACTGACAACTCCCCACAATGGAAGAAACCCGCGCCCAAGCTTATCTGCAATTGATTGAGACACTCGTGAATTGCCCCAACGGTGAGGAACCGCAGATTTTACAGGCTAACTTAGAATTGGTAGATTCGGGGTTTCTGCAAGTTTGCGAGGTAGTAGCAGAAAACCTGGCAGAGGAAGGACAGGAAAATCAGGCTAATTTTTTACGGAATTTTGCCAGTCAGCTAGGGGACTTCTTGGGGATGAATGATGACGGAGATAGCGATAACTCTGAAGGTGAAAATCCCCAAGAGTATGCAAACTTTATCCTAGACTTATTGCAAGCAGAACAAGATAGCAACAGCGATATTAAAGTAATTTACCCCATGCTGGCCGGGCGGCAACATCTCCTTAATAGTTGTTTTGCCGAGATTTTACAGCAAGTGACCCAGAATTTTATTGGCGAACACCAAGAAGCAATTGAGTTGATTGTTGCCCACATTGAAAATTTGAGTATTCATATTAATGACTTTCCCCTTGGCAGTAGATTGAATAATCTTGAAATTGCCATTACTGGTTATCAAATAGTTTTAAATAATCGGGAACCTGGCAGCGAAAAATATGCTCAAACTCAAAATAACCTAGCTATTGCCTACAGTAACAGAATCAACGGTTCGCGGGCTGATAATCTGGAAAGGGCGCTCGAGTTTTATCAAGCTGCTTTAACTGTTTATAAGCTTGAGGATTTCCCCGAAAAATGGGCAATGACTCAAAATAACCTAGCCGTTGCCTACTTATACAGAATCAACGGTTCGCGGGCTGATAATCTGGAAAGGGCGCTCGAGTTTTTTCAAGCTGCTTTAACTGTTTATAAGCTTGAGGATTTCCCCCAAGATTGGGCAATGACTCAAAATAACCTAGCCCTTGCCTACAGTGACAGAATCAACGGTTCGCGGGCTGATAATCTGGAAAGGGCGCTCGAGTTTTTTCAAGCTGCTTTAACTGTTCGTACTCTTGAGGATTTCCCCCAAGATTGGGCAATGACTCAAAATAACCTAGCCCTTGCCTACAGTGACAGAATCAACGGTTC